>JAQBOY010000215.1 GCA_028287805.1 Mucilaginibacter sp. | reverse complement strand
ATGCCAACTGCACTGCGCAATTTAAAGATGCGCTGGTAGGTCATTTCCCTTGCCGGCAGTGTAGAAGGCACCAATGCCCAATCTATACCCCAAGCCGTGCCTTTAAGTTTTCCGTCGAGCAGTTTAGCTGCACCGGGCCAGGTACTGTCATCATAACTTACAGCTGTCCAAATGCCTTTAACTGTTTGGTTCATATCTACCATTTCGCCTTTACTGGCAGCAAAAAAGAAACCCGGAATAGGCTGATGCCCGGTATCACGGATGCACTTCCAGGTATTGTTGGTGTTTAATATTTCTTCTGTTAGCGAATTGCCCTGTAAAATAAAACCTGTGCGTACACTGATCTGCGCTGCAGGACTGTATTGGGCCTCATTCCAAACAAGCGCAGCTACTGTATTTTTTCCTGCAGAAAGATATGGTGCGAGGTCAATCGTTTCATAATTCCAATAATAAGTGTCGCCGCGTGCCGGCCCCAATGAAACCAGTGTGCCGTTAACATACAATTTATAGCGGTTGTCTGCAGATACATGGACGATGAACGATGTGGGTTTAACTGCGAGATCAAGATTTTTCCGGAAATAAAAAACGCCATAACTGATACCGTTATCGCCAGGTGCGGCTATCCATTGCGCATTCCATTGCTTTTTGCGAATCTGAACATCGGCAGATTGAGCATTGACATACTTAGCCGAAACTAAACCGGAAAGGAACAACATTATTGTAAAAAGGAATTTCATAGCAGTTATGTAATTGGTGGGCAATTTTACAAATAAATACTTATAAACAAAAATAAATCGTTTTAGCTACTTATGGCTTTGAAATTTAGAAGGTTTATAGCTTCCGCTATTAGCAGCTTTTAACTAATTTTAATAAGGCTTCACAATTTATTTAAGTAACAAAGACTAATAATTTGGTCTTCAAATTTTACCCACTGAAAATTCAATAATTTTAAAGGAATATTATTAGGATAAGAAAGTTTTGTGATTACATTCAACCGGAATGTTTCATTTATATAGTTCACTTCAACATCTTTAAAATCCAGATATAATTTTGTTATTGGATATTGAAATTTATAAAAGCTTTCTTTTAGGGAAAATAAAAGTGTGGTAAATAGTTCTAACTCCTTATTTGATAAAGCAGAAAGGAATTTTTGTTCAGGTGCGGTATAAAGCAGGTTCCACATTTCTTTTTTCACATTGCCCATTGTTTCAATATCAAGGCCTAAAGAATGCATTTTATTAGCTGGGGATACAACAGCACCCACGAGTTTCTTTGAATGGCTTATTGAGCCAACAATTCCTTGTGGCCATAAGGGTTCCCGTCCTGTTCCCGTTAATATTTCCGCATTAAAAATACCAATGGTTTCCATAGCCATTTTTGCACAAAAACGGCCCGTACTAAAGTCGGCTATTCTTTTTTTACCTGCACTTTTAACTAAAGCACCCTCGTTATTGGTCAGCGCCTCAACTCCTACAAACTTTGTAGTAAAACATTGTGAAAGCTCTGTTGCAAATTGGGGAAATGTATAATGCATTTATTAACTTAAAGATTTAATCCTTCATTTAATTAGTTCAATTAAATAAGGTCAAAACTAATATAAATTCAACAGCAAATAACCGGTTCATTAATACGTTCATTTCCCTTGTATATATATTTAATAAAAAGTGATCAATCCTATACCCATATTAAATATAATTAATATTATAAGCATTTTCCATAAAACCAAATGCTTATAATAATGTATATATCTTGTTAAAGCCAAAAAGCCTGTTATAATTAATAACCAAATATTGATGATCGCTAAAAAGTATAAAATCAAAAATGCGGTACTATAATATTACAAGTGTAAATTTGGTAAATACTACAGATAATAGGAAAATAACTAAATATTAATTTTTATGGAGATTAAACCAATCACTAATGCCAGTATTGAGGCTTGTGCCAAAGTATTTATACAATCATATAACCGGCCGCCCTGGAATTATCAGTGGAAACTTGAGGATGCTATAAAATATTTAGATGAATATGCATCATCTCCTCAATTTGTAGGATTTGCTTTGTATGATAATGAGGAGATAGCAGGAGTTTTATTGGCTCATACCAAAACATGGTGGACAAGTAATCAACTTTTTATTGATGAGTTCTTTGTTGCGCCAGGTTTCCAGAAAATGGGGTATGGCAAAATTTTAATAAATTATGCTGAACAATATGCCCTTGAAAATGAGCTAAAAACAATAACATTAATGACGCACAAATTTATGCCAGCCATGAATTTTTATGTTAAAAATGATTTTATACATGCACAGCCATTTGTTATTTTATTTAAAAATATTTAATATCTGATAATTCTATTGTCAGTATTATTTTTACAAGTCATTGATATAGTTGAACTTACTTTATATTGTATAATAAAACAATTTTATTCACTATTTGTAGTTCATCTAGTTTAAATTCTAATCATGTTACAAAAAAAAATCCTAATAATTGAAGACGACAAGGATATTTTAAAAGTGCTTGAAACCGTGCTTAGTTTTAACAGTTTCCATGTAATGGGAATAAACAGAACTGATGATATACTTGAAACCATTAATAAACATAAACCAGATTTAATATTAACTGATTATTTATTGTCAGGTATGAATGGAGGCAAAATATGCCAGTTAATTAAAAGTACTCCGGAAACATGTCACCTGCCGGTTATTTTAATATCGGCTTATCATGAATTAGCTATATCTCTTGGAAACTTTGGTTTCGACGCCTTTATACCAAAACCATTTGATATTAACCATTTGGTTAAAACCATAAATAATCTATTAAATAAAAACTAATTATATACCTAAGTTGTTTATACTATAACTAATTTGTTTATACTATAAAACAATAATTAACCTAAGCGTCACAATTTTATTTAGTAAGTCATGGATGTTTTTAACTCCCAATTCATCTTAAGCAAAAAAAGATGGAATTTTATTGATTCTGATAAAGGAATCAGTATTTTTTTAGTTGGTTTTGGTCACTGTTTGGCAGTTTTGCAAAATCATCAACTCAATCTGGACTCCTATCCTTTAATTAATTATCTCAGTGTGTTTCTGTATGGTTTTAGGATGCCTTTATTTTTTATTATATCCGGGATATTTATATCCTCAGGCTTAAAAAGAAAAGGATTGCATGGTTATGTTTCAACTAGGGCCGATACTATTTTATATCCTTTAATGATATGGGGATTTATAGAAATTTCCTTTCAATTAATAACAGCTAAATATACCCATAATGGTATTACAGCAATGAATTACCTTAATTTATTTATAGACGCCCGTAAAACAGGACACTTTTGGTATCTTAATACTTTGTTTTTTATAGGTGTTATTTATGCGTTTTTAAAAAGCCGGTTACATATTAAACCAGTGCTGCAAGTTATATTGGGTTTAATTCTTTATTATATTTCAGCGTATATACATATTAACAATTTGAATGCTGGCTTTATAACAGATATTTGTGAGTTTTATCTTTTCTTCGCAATAGGAGACCTCATATCAAACGTTGTTTTAAAACAGGAAAATGTTGATCGTTTTTCATCGTTTAAAATATTTTTCCCGTTGTTAGTTGTTTTTTTAATAATGCAATATCGCTTTGCAGCGTTAAATTCCAACGGTGGCCCGGATGGAATTAACTATGTAGAGCACAAAATGCCCCTCTTTTTTTTGGTTGAGGCCTTAATAGGTTGTACCATCTCACTTAACGTTTCTTTTTTAATGCAAAAATATAATGTCTTTAAATTTTTAAGGGTAATTGGCTTTCATTCGCTTTTTATTTATTGTATGCAAATAATAGTAATGACAATAGCCAGGGTTGTATTGCTTAATGTTTTAAAAATTACTTATGTTCCCGTTTTAATTGTTACTATATGGCTGTCTGGCATATTTATACCTGTGATTTTTTACAATCTCTGTATGAGATATAATATTTGGTGGCTATTTACTTACAGAAAGCCGGGTGAAAAAATCATGTATACAATACCTTCAGCTGCTGAAACAGGAATGTTAATTAAACCAGCTGAGTAATACATAATTTAATTTCAACTTATAATGTAAAAATACCGCAATTCTTATGAATGGATCTTATTAAGATAAATCACCACCACAAGAATTGCGGCAGTAAAAATTATCCTGCTATATTACCACTTAAAATAGCGTAACCTAACTGATAATAGTATTCTGAAACAACACCCTGGAACAGATTTACTCCCGTATTGCTTTGGATTACCGGTGCAGCGCCCCCGCCATTTGTGCTTTGTATCTGAACTGCGTAATTTACCGTACGGTTTGTCCCACTTTGGGTATCAGTTACTTTGTTATAAGCAACATACAAACCAGGGGTGTTTCCATTAATTACAATTCCTGAAGCTCTTTTGGTTGTAAGCCCAACATTTGAAATGGTATTAGAATCAATAACACCGGAGGCGTTTAAAACTGATATACCATCTACCTGCATTCCGGTTATTGTATTTGAATTGGCAGTAACATTTGAATAGTGATTAAGAGCTATCCCATTGCCGGCCATGGTTGACTTTATATTATTTCTATTAATACTTATATTTATAAGTCCTGTAGTTGTTGTTCCAGGGTCTGAAATATTAATTGTTGGTGCACTTAACAAACCTACTCCATTAATATTTTCGTAAGTATTAGTAAAAGAATTATTGTTAATGCTAACATTTATGTGGCCCATACAATCAATTTGTCCCTGGTAAATCGCGTTATTGTAGATCTTATGTGATCCGGCCCGGCCGTCAATGCCGCTTGTATAGCCACTATAGAAAAAGCCCATAGTTACAGCTCTTCTGAATCTTACCTGCGGACCGCCGCGTTCAACAGGGCCATATCCATCGGTAAAGTTAAACAGGTTGTTGTAAACAGATATATTCATCACAGTTTCATTAATACTGTGTCTTTCTATATCCACCCCGCCAACTAAATAGCCATTACCATGTACATTGTTGTTGTAAAAAGAACCTCCGTTTGTACAGCAAAACATAGTTCCTTCCCGGTAAATATTAAAAAACTCCGTATCATGAACATTTACATTGTAAGTAATATGTTGGTTTAAAGAGCTTTCAAATGTATCGCCAAACAGCAAACCGTCTCCTCTGAAATTTTGGAACTTGCAATTCTTTATTTCAATGTTTTGGCCGTTATTTACACTAAGCCCATGAGAGAATTGATAAGAAGCATCAAAATTTTGAGCAAAGCTCATACCATCAAAGTCGATTCCCTGTACAACAATATTGCTGATGGACGGATTATTCCACCAGGCCTGGTAAAATATTGCAGGTGGGTTATAGCGGCCACCTGATAAGTGAATGTGACAGGTAGCAGGGCTGTTTCCCATCATACTTATACCATCAACCAATGATATAACGCCGCTGGCATTGCCAGCTCCTTTAATTAAATAAGTTCCGTCGGGGAAATAAATTGATGGCACGTTATTTGCTTTTGCATAAGCAAGGGCTTTTATAATAGCTTGGGTGTCATCGGTGACTCCATCACCTGTTGCACCTTGAGATTTAACATCAACCGTGTTAGTAGCCGATAAACTAGACATGGAAGTTGGGGTTTGATAAGTGTCAGTTGTTTTTAATTGTGCGTCTTTTTTACACGAGACATTAAAAAGAATAACTAAGGCAATTAATAGTTTTTTCATAAAGTGTGGGGTTGAAAATTATTAAAAAGGGTTAATTAAAAAATGTAATATTACCGATACCTAACGCTGTAGAATCAATAAAATTATTCTTATTAGAAATTTTATTAATTATTTTTTAATAATATATGTGTTTGAATGAAAGGTATATAGCAAAAAGGCACAAAAATTTCCAATCTATTAATTTAGTTATCCCCCTTAAAATCAGTGATTATCAAAGCGAAAGCAATACAAGCTTTTTGGGGATAATTTGTCTGAAGTTTACTGTAGTATATTAAGGAGTAAGCACTCCAATGCTCTATACAAAGTAAACGAGTTTGTTCTTTTTCGTGCTGCTATACCCCCATGCAATATATTGATCTATAAAGTAAACAGTGTGGATTGATACAGCATATTGGTGGGTGGAAGATTTAAATATATTAAGCTTGAAAAGCCACTATTCCGTTACATTTTTCTAATGCGCTTGCCGATGTTAAAATAGGCTTCAAAACTATTAAGGAATAGTAGAGATATTGTTTTTTCTTTTTACTACCTATGCTTTAAATTAATATATTTTACTTATAGTTATTTTAACTTTTTTGTAAACAAATAAACAATAATCGCTGTTTATGTTACAGTTAAGTATTACAACAAATTTCAACCTAAATCTTAGTCGCATTTGCATTGCCTTGTGATTAATTTTTATATTAAAAAACTATATATAATTAATATGCTTGATATTTACATCAATGATAATTTAAAGAATTCAATTAAATTATTAAGTCAAAAAGAAGATTTAAAAATTAGCACAATCCTTATTGCAACATTCAATATTTTATCACAAAGATACTCAGGGCAGGAAAATATAATTTTTGATCAATCCTTAATAGCAGAAAAGAATATAAAATATGCTGATAATAAGTTTAATGTTAAGAATTTTAAAACTCAACTTAACAGTAGAACGAGATTTACTGATTTTTTAAAAAATCAACAACTCTCACTTTCAGAGGCGACAAACTTTACAAGTTTAAAAGCCGAAAATTCAAAAGATGTAACTTCCCAAGAACAAGTTAAAGTAGAAGTGTTTAAGGCGTTGTTTATAATTCAAGGATCTTCAAACCTTAATCAACTGGATAAGCACTTCGAAATAAACGACATCGTAAATCAACTGTTAATTCAATTTGACCTGTTTCATTTAGGACTGATTTTAAAGGAAAACGATTCTTTTGAAGTATCAATGTTTCACAATCAAAATATAGTAAGTGAAGAGTTTGTTGAAAGATTCAAGCAGCATTTTGTTAATCTATTGTATGCTATAGTGGAAAATCCAACTGCTGAAGTAGGTTCTTATGATATTCTTACATCAACAGAATTTGACTTGATTGTAAAAAAATTCAATAATACAATTACTCCTTATCAAAAGAATAAAACAATTCATAGCCTTTTTGAGGAACAGGTATTGAGATCTCCTGATACTGTTGCATTATTAAAGGGATTAAAATACATAACTTATGATGAGTTGAATAAAAAATCTAATCGTTTGGCTCGTTTTCTTATTGAAAAGGGTTTGAGGTTAGAAGACAATGTTGGGTTACTGGTTACCCGCGATTTTGATATGATAATAGGAATGCTTGCAATTTTAAAGGCAGGTGGAGCTTATGTTCCAATTGATCATGATTACCCGGTTGAAAGGCAACAATATATTTTTAATCACTCATCAGCAAAAATAATTGTAGCCGATGATGATTATCAGCTAAAAGGCCTTATTGATGAGTCAAATTATATCAGGACAGATTCAAATGAATATGATCATATTACTGATGATTCAAATCTGTCAATAAATATCAGCAGTAAACAATTAGCCTATATCATTTATACCTCCGGGTCTACAGGGCAGCCTAAAGGTGTAATGATTGAACATCACTCTGCAGTTAATTTGGTTTCATGGGTAAATAAAAAGTTTGAAGTAGATTCTAACGACAGGTTGCTTTTTATTACTTCAATGTGTTTTGATCTTTCTGTGTATGATATATTTGGCATGCTGGCAGCAGGCGGAACACTTGTAATTGCAGAAAAGAAGGAAATTCAAAATGTTAAGGAACTTCAGGACATGCTGATTAAATATAATATTACGTTTTGGGACTCTGTGCCAACTACGTTAGATTATTTAACTAAAAACCTGGAGAGAGAAAGAAATGATTATTGTTACAGTGGCCTTAAAACTGTTTTTTTGAGTGGAGATTGGATTCCGGTTGACCTTCCATCAAATATAAAGAAGTTTTTTCCAAAAGCTACTGTGGTAAGCCTTGGCGGAGCAACAGAAGGAACTGTTTGGTCTAATTTTTATATTGTTGAGGAAACCCTAAAAACCTGGAATAGCATTCCGTATGGTAAGCCAATTGATAATAACTTTTTTTATATATTAAATGAGCATTTGCAACCGGTACCGGTTGGCGTTGTTGGAGATTTGTACATAGGGGGAGTAGGAGTGGCGCGTGGCTATGCTAATGACGTTCAAAAAACAAAGGCTGCCTTTATTCCGGATCCATTTAACCAGGAAGCCGGAGGAATGATGTATAAAACCGGTGATCTGGGAAAAATGATGCCTGATTTTAATATGGAATTTGTTGGCAGAAAAGACAACCAGGTAAAAATTAACGGATTTAGAATTGAATTAGGAGAAATTGAAAATGCACTTAAAAACAGTGAATTTATTTCAAACGCTGTTGTACTTGCTAAGAATGATCAGAATGGGAATAAACGATTAATAAGCTATTTAGTTAGAAAAGGCGCAGATTTTGACCAGGATAAAATGATTTCATTTTTAAAAATGAAGCTCCCTAATTATATGATTCCTACTATTTGGGTTGAGCTTGAAAAGCTGCCTTTAACTTCTAATGGAAAAATAGATAGAAATTCGTTAGCTAACCTTGATGATTCGGCTTTATTAAAGCGAAGCTCTTTAGAACAACCTAATACTGCAACAGAAAAGATTTTGTTTAAAATATGGAAAGAAAATCTCAACTTAAATATATCAGGAGTAAATGATAATTTTTTCGAATTGGGAGGGCATTCACTTATGGCGGTTCAAATGTTGTCTCAATTTAAAAAAATAACAGGTAAAACATTTCAGCTTGGTGTATTATACCAATATTCAGACATACGTTCATTAGCTAAGTTTGTAGATAATGATCAACCTGATATTGATAGTTATGACTTTAAATATTTAGTTCCAATTAAAGCTTCTGGTTTTAAAGATCCACTATATATTGTTCAGGGTGATAGCGGAAATATACTTAATTTTAGTAATGTAATTAAGCATCTGGATAAAGAACAGCCGCTTTATGGGCTTAAGGCTATTGGTTTAGACGGACTTGATGCGCCTTTTGATAATTTAACTGATATTGCTAATCATTATATAAAAGAAATAGTTCAGCATAATCCATCCGGGCCTTATCTGTTAGCAGGATATTCATCCGGAGCTTATATTGCAGTAGAAATGCGAAAACAAATGATCAGCATGGGTAAAGAAGTAAAGCTTTTATTAATTATAGATGCTGATGCTGGAATGACTGAATATAAAAATAAATACAAACTAATCCCCAAAAAAATAAAAAGGCATTATCCTAAATTATTAACCTATCTAAAATCTTCAATTCTTCAACCTGCAGCTGCGGAAGATGATCCCGAATTAATGGAAGAAAGCATCCATAGCCATAATCCCTTTGGAATGTTGAATAGGAAAGCTTCAAATGAATTTTCTTCTGCAGTTGCTAAAGAACTTAAAAATAAACGCTTCCGTGCTTTTAAGAATTATCAGATCGAGCCATTTGACGATGAAGTATATTTACTTAAAGCAAAGATTAGTGTACATTATATTGATTATGGAAAGTATTTAGGCTGGGAAAAATATGCAAAAAAAGGAGTTAAATTGAATGAAGTCTCCGGCGATCACTTCTCAATTCTTTCCTCTAAATTTGTTGAAGAGTTTACTTCAACATTACAAAGAAACTTAGATGATATTTATTACAATCACTTAGTTTAATTCCTGGTAAGCGTCACCATCTTTACCTTACCCAAAGGCAAATATATTCAATATATGCCTTTGGGTAAGGTATGATGCTCCAGAAAAACCTTGCCCTGCTATCATTAAAATAGTAGGTATAGCTTTTGGGCTAAGCATTGTCAATATAAGCAAAAGGCGTTTATTACAATAATAATTTCCATTATAGGGAGCTCTAATAGATTATTGCTTTTGCAGTTCAGCCATTAAATAGCCATTCTACGAGGTGGGGCTTTCTTAAATACAAAAAAGGAGCTTACGAGTTCTTCCGGCCTATGGCCTGAAATTTACAATCTTACCTTTATGACCCTTATAGCTATCTGAAATTTAATAGTTGTAAATAATTGCTTTTTAATTCAATTCTACTATTTAATTAGGGCTTTTTGTTTATTTAAATAAGTGGTTTTAAGGAGGAGTCGTTATATTGAAGTTTTAGCTACATTGAAATGGGCAGCTAATAGCTAAATGCGAGTTAAAAGAAGCATAAATAACCCTATTTTATGAAGTACTATAGTTGTATAATGAGTATGGGGAGCATTAACACTCCCCATTACTAAATAAAGTAAACCGGCCCTCCTCCTGTAGCTACTCTACATCGGGTCCAGACAGGTTTTTAATTCTTAACTAAGTAGCTAAATGAACTTGTTGTTCCGCCGTTAGGATTGTTTTGATTAACTATTGGGGAAAGTTGTGCGCCTTTATATAATGCGTAAAGATAAACCGCTCCTTTGGTGCTTTGCGCAACAACTTTTATGGAATCGCCGATAGCAGGAGTAAAAGGACTTTCAAATGGACTTCCGGTAGATTGATTTGCCACTTGCAAGTCTCCACCTGGATTGGCTGCATTTGATCTTTTAATTGTAACAGTATACGCCACATTCGAAGAGGATACTTTTACGCGAAAGATATTGTTAGCAGCATCATAGCCATCAGTTGAGGTGGTGCTTGTAGCTGGAGCCGTATTAACTTTTTTACAACGAACAGTAAGTAGGGCTAAAATTAAAAGTGCAAGAGTTAAAAAGTTTTTCATAGTAAGTAAATTAAAGATTTTTCATAATAATAAATTGTTAATGACTATATATAGTACAAATTATTTATATAGATGTTTTAAGAAAATAAAAAAAAATCTCATGAATATTCTTAATAATAACGAAATAAATTAATAATAACTGTGGACTTCTTATTAATCATATTTAGCGGGGAAGGTTTAATTTTTGCTTTTAATACAGCATCAGAACAGGCATATTTGATTGAAATATCCCTGATTAAATCAAACATGGGTGATAGGGTGAGTCTTATAAAAGTCTAAAGGACAAGCTTTAATGTTTAAAAAATTTACCCTCGTTATTGTAAAATCTATTCCATTGTAAGTATGCCAATTAATATAATTTATAATTATTAGCTGGGCGAATAGCAATATGATGTAAAAATAATATGTAAAATAGAGTTGAAGCGCAGATGTCTATGAGTATTAAAAATAAGCTTGGCTCGATGCCGAACCAGTATTATTTTAATACTTTATAAAATTATTAATCGAATTTATAATTTCTTCAGAAGCAGCCTCACCAATTCTATTACGGGGCTTTAGATTTTTCGGCCACATGTGGCGAAACTTAATAATTAATTCCTGTTCATCATATACAACATCAACATAACCAAGACTGTCCATCTTTTTACTCGTTCCTAATTGATGCTCATTTCTATGTTCATTATATTTAGTTAGCCTTGGCATTACAATTATGGGTTTTTGCTTAACCAATGCAGAAATAATAGTTCCCATCCCGGCATGACTAATAATTAATTCTGCATTATCAATATATGAATTGAAATCTGTAGGAGAAATAAATTTTAGAACTTCAATATTTTTAGCCTTATAATCTGATTCTAATGCCTGCGCAACGAAATGTGTATCCGGAAACTCGGAAGCAATTTCATCGATGGTTTTAATTAACCTATCAAAAGGCAATTGGGTACCTGCTGTAACGAATATCATTTTAATATGATGAATATTACAATATATTACCGCTGAACACAACCTTAGGATTTGCTAAATGTTCCCATTGCGTATATACTCTATCTGCAAGCCTAAGGGCAATTAAGCCGCTTAGAGAAAGTTTTTCTGCATTAGCAATGCTATCAATCCAGATTGTTTTAATTCCTAATATTCTCCCTATTAAAATGCCTAATAAACCCGGAGCAGCCCCAGTTGTAATAATAACTTGTGGCCTTAAAAATAAAATAAATGCAAAAACACTTAAAATACAGCGGATTAAATTAAACTTATTGTCTCTGTTAGCATCCGGAACGGTATAAAATTTATAGCCTCTAACAGTATCTTTTAAACTAGGTTTATTAGAAATAAAGGTAACGTCTTTTTCTTTAAAGAGCGGCATAATTCTTAAAAGTTCTATCCAGTGCCCGCCAACCGAAGCAATTGCAAGTATATTGGCCTTACGGTTATTAAAATCAAAATTTAATAAAGGCATAAAAGCCAGACATAGGATACGACTAAAGAAGAAGGCGGAAATTATAAAAAGGCTGTAAATAAAAATGAAATATGACGGGAAACCAGAATGTATAGTTAACAGGAGATATATTGAAAATAAAGCAACATGCAAAACCATACTTCGCCACGTTGCCTTATAAATATCTTGAAGTTTATATACAGTATATTCACTATATAATCTAAATATATTAGTACTTAAAAACCAGGATACCCAGATAGTAACCAAAGCCGGAAAAGTACTTTGATGGTTAAATTGAAAACCATATTTAGCTGAAAAATGGAACCCTGCAAATAGACATAGATTTAATAAGATAAAGTCGGTAAATGCAAGTAGAAATCGAAGTAGAAAAAGCTGGGGTCTAAGCATAGCGTATCAAATAATTCATTTGTGAAACTGGCAAATTTTATGCCAGTATTGTAATAATTTCAATTAAAATTAATAATTAAGAAATAAATTATCAAAAAATAGGATACTCAAGGAATGGAAATTGAGAGTTATTAATTTCTATTTTAGATAATTATATATTACCAACACGTCACCCGGAATATAGGTGATATGATATAGAGGAATAAAAATCTATACATTAATAGAAATAAATTATTGAAGATTTTGTTTTAAAAATTTCAATAAAAGCAAAATCTATTACAACGATATTATTAAAAGATTATACAAAGTAAGTATATAAGCGCGCAAATAACCAGATTTGCAATTATCAGGCTTACCAACATAATCTTTGTAGACATACCTTTTTTAGAAAAGGTATCTTTTTTAGAATCGGCATTCATCAAATTAGGTTCAATACTTCTCATACACTTTTAACGAAAAAGCTATTTATAAGGTTACAGCAAATATTTATTAAGTTAAAGTATTTTAGTTAAAGGCATATTCATTAATCAATTCAACTGAATAAAGTATCAGTACAACTAATTTTATAGAAATATATAGAAAATATACATCTAAGTTTATAATGTTAAAACAAGCTGGAACAATGAATAATGGCTATAATGGAAATACTTTATGCTAAAGTAAGTACAATCTTTGTAAGATACAAGATATTATCAATAAGGAAGAATTGTAAGTTTTGGTATAGATAAGTGATTAGGAATTATTGTAATGCTTAAGAGAGGATAAAACAGCATTACCTATTATATTTGAAGGATGATAGAATAGCTGCCGGTAAAAAAATAACCGGGTCAACAAACATAAATAACGGTAATGATTTATCCGCTATGTTTGTTGACCCGGTCATCCGGTTTATAATTGTTTTTTTGAATTTAATATTATTATAGAAGGATTAGCTTCAATATAATATAGCTGGTTATTATTTGCTGTATTATTTATTACACATAATATACATTGTCATACTCATAACCATATCCATATCTTTTGTTATTTACGCCATTAAATATGATATGCATTTCGGGCATTTTATGGTCTGTGTATAATCCTTTTATAAATTTCATTTCAGATTTTTTAGTAAATCCCTGTCTAACTACATATAAAGTAATGTGAGCA
>JAQBOY010000204.1 GCA_028287805.1 Mucilaginibacter sp. | reverse complement strand
GTACTAGTCTGGTAGTATACAATAATTAAAACAATAATAAATATGGCTCTAGAAATACTTTCTCTTACAAAAGACCTTGACCAATTTGGAGGCGCGCAAAAAGTACTAATGGATATACACCGTGGTATAAAAAATGAATATAATGCAAAAGTGTTAGGTTTCTCCAAGTTTAGTGATCTCCACGCTAAATATAATATTGATAAAAGTGAATACGTAAAATTCAAAAATCCATTTTACCTGAATAACAAATTACTCATTGTTCATGACAGGAGGATTATTACATTTATAATGGCGTTAAAGCGCTTGTTTTTTCTAAATACAAAAATTTTGTATGTATCTCATTGTGTATATGACTCCCTGAATTGGGCTTCCTTATTTCCTACTGATATTGTTTCCATTTCTGGAAAGGTTAGCGATAACCTGATTAATTATTTTCAATTAAAAGAGAGGAATATTCGATTGATATATAATGGGATTAAAGATGATGACAACACTGATCTCACATACAATAAGAAGAAAAGCAATAAAATTATTATTCTCTATGCAGCCAGGGTATATGGCCTAAAAAGGCAACTTGAGATAGTTAATAATCTCGCTAACAAATTAGCGCCAGAAATAGAAATTCATTTCGCCGGCACCGGCCCTGATTATCAGGAATTAGTTGACAAATGTAAACAATCACCCAATTTTAAAACGTTGGGCTTTATTGAAAATATAAGTGAATTGATTAACAAGGTTGATTATTTAATGCTTTTTTCTGAACGTGAAGGACTACCAATATCTTTAATAGAAGGTACAATGCATGGAAAGCCTTTATTAGCTAACGATGTTGGGGGAAATTTAGAAATTTGTGTACCGGGTGAAAATGGATTTTTATTGGAGGAGAACTGGGAGTGTATTGCTGATACATTAAATGCTTTAGTGACGCTTCCTGAAGATGAATATTTAAGAATGAGCAAAAATAGCCGGAAAAGATATGAATGTATGTTTACTTATGAAACCATGGTTTCACGTTATATTGACGTGATAAACCAAATGCAACAAAATACGGTAAGCATTTTTGCTAATTCATCAATTTGAACTAAATTAATCGATCATCTTTTTACAGGATAACAAAAATCATTTGATAATTAATTACCATTTACTCATATATTAAGGCATCTGCAACTCAGTTAATGGAAAAGGCGCCGACGTTAAAAATGCCGGCGGTTTTTACCATTGGGGGCATTGCTAACCTTTATGGGGAATTTATTAAAAAGGATATATGAAGCCGGAAAAATAAATTGAAGGCCGGATATCTATTATAGTTTACGTATTCATCAACAATGAATAAGATTATATAGTAATCAACTAAATATAGTGCGGCCCTCTTCCTCTTAAATACTTATTGTAAAGCTATCTTCTAATTCAACAGTAGTTTTCCCAGCTATTTCGTTGTGGTTTATAGTATAATATTCCCCGGTTAAGCTAATTCCGGTGGTATTTCTTTCAATCTTTATTTTTAAAAACCCATACTTGTTATCACAATAATGTTCCAGTATCACCTTATCCAACAAGGGATGATTATTTATAAAGCGTTCATCATTTGTTACAGCTATTGAGTGCAATTCATCAAAACCACCCGCTCCGGCTACAATATAGGGAACAGTTTTACCACCTGTATAACTTTTGCTGAACCGCTGGTAATTATGTACATGACCACTGAAAACAATATCAGGCAGGATACCGGTTTCTTCAAACACATTCTCTAAAAAATCAATCATAAATAAACTGGAACCATGGTTGGCATCGGCAGAATATGGTGCATGATGCACACAAACAATTAATGCCTTGTTTGGTCTTTGAAGGTCAGCGGCTTTTAATTCCTCAATAAACCATTGTCTTTGTTCAGCAGTAATATAGCCGTATTTAGGCACATTGCTATGCAGGCCTATTATAGTTGCTAATGGCGTTTCCAATGTCCAGTAAACATTAGGCTGGATCATACTTTTTCTTTCAGTTTTGCCACTGAAAATAACAGGTTGGGAAATAGTATCACAAAACACCGCGGTAAAAGCATCAAGGCTGTGGTATGGAACCGGATTATAAGGGTTAACATCACTGTCATGATTGCCGGCAATAGCCATAATGGGGCCCGGGTAATGACTATAGGGTGTAAAGAATTGTTCCGGATAATGCTCCGCTTCTCCGTAGTTATAAACTACATCACCAAGATGATACAAAAATTGAGGCCGTTCCGTCTGAATAGCAGTTTGATATTGTCCGATCATTGCTTCTGACACTACCGGCAGGAAACCCGGGTTACGCACACTACCCGTATCACCAACCATGTGAAATGTCATGTACTGATCATTTGCCGTGGGAAGAATTTCCTTTAAATATAAATGATAAGGATATGCACCAGGGGGCTTAGGTAAAGGCAGGGATTTAAAAGTATCATCCGGTTGATTTAATTTAAGAACTGGTGTTGTGTATGTTTCAGAGGAATCGGAAGAAGTTAAAGTCATTATGATGTATTTAGGCAAAAATACCAAACTTATATTAAAGATGGATTAATTCACGATTATCAGGAGTGTTTTTCCTTTTTAATTAAATAGAACTTCTTGCCGAAGACAAATATTTTATTCACTTAAATGAGAATAAATATCATATATGTGGCATTATAATTATTTTAAAGTTAATTTTATTGCAGTAAAAAACAATAATATTACATTTTTGTATTATATAATAAGATTTAATTTTTGTGAACATTCCATATCATAATTAAGTTCAGGAACCTCCTGACTTCATAGTAGCAACTAATACAAATTTATAGTAACAACTTATACTAAGATAAATATGAAAAAATTTTTACTATGCTCAATTGGGGCTACTTTCTTACTTTCTTCCTGCTTAAAGCATAACCTTGCACTGGTAAATACACCGGGTACGGTAATTTCGCAAATTACAAGCAATGACTTAACGCTCAGTGCAGATACCAATTCCCCTTATGCACGCACAGTAACAAATTTTATTTATAATGGTAAACAACTGTCTACCGTATCTTCAAAACACACGTTTAACTTTAAACAAGACGAAATACTTACCAATTTTACCTATAATTCAAGCGGTCAATTAAAAGGCACAACCATTTCACTTAGTCGTGGGTACCAATGGTTAGATGATGATATTACATCTTCGGTAGTAACCTACTCAGGTGATCGTATTAGTTCCATTTCATTTTATCAAAGAAACCAGCTTTTAAACAGAACGTTTACATTGATTTATGAAAACGGGCTCCTTAAACACATCTGCGATCCTAATTCAATTAAAATAACTTACAGCTATAACGATAAGGGTAATAATACAAGCGAACTTGATGAAGAGTACGATAACGGACAACCTGACGGGAAGCAAATTCAAGTAACCAATTCTGCCTTTGATAATAATGTAAATTTTTCAAGCGTTGTTCCGCTATGGGTATATTTTAAATGTTACAGCATTGCTCAATCAATTCATACAATTAACGATACCCGTTTTGACTTATATGTATTGGATGAATCACTGACCTATGCACCGGGTAAAACCAATCCGTTGAGCACTAATACAAACGGAGCTCCATTTGTAAATAGTAATTCTTATGGCCGCCAGGCTCCCAACCCAATTACTTACAGTTACAAATACGATGCTAATGGCTACCCAACTACAATTACAGCTGCCAACCTATTTTACAATAAATATGTTTATACCACAAACCAGTAAACGTGAGGATAAAATGACGTTAAGCTGTAATTCTTGAAAAAGCAGTCATAATTCCTATAATTTTCATTCAGGTAAACTTTGCCATAACAATGATTGCAACTTCTCTTTAGGTAATATAAGGAAGGGAAACAAAATCATAGTGTTGCACCATATCCCTATCAATAACTCTGTTATAATAATTATTTTATAGCATAAAGAGCTGATATACTTTGGATTATTTTCTATATTTACCCATTGGCGCAGTATAACGTAACGAATTTACGCTCCATTACCTATGAAATGCTATGTTAGCTATAACTATTATCTGCTATCATTTATAAATCGATCCTGAATCTATTTCGACAATGAATAACCCTATTGAGAAAGAAAAAAAAAAAAGGGAACCCTTCTCATTTGCAAATCTTTCTATACAGCAACGGCTACCCTTATTTATCTGCATTTTACTGTTAAGCACCATTTTAGCCTTTAGCTGGGTATCTTATATAAGTGTTAAGAATGCGTCTATTGCAATAGGCACCGAGCGGCTTACAGCAGTTACCAGTCAGTTAAGTTCAATATTTCAGCAATCTATTAACAACAATGCGGTTTCTGCACAACACATTGCCAACCAGAAGGATGTAGAAGAGTATTTGCAAACAGGTAATAGGGTAGCTTATGCAAAAGCTTTTGATGAATTACAAAGATCTCAACAAAGTGATACTTTATGCCAATCCATTCAACTGCTTAATGCTCAGAAACAAATTGTAATGAACTACGGTGATAACCGGTTACTAAAAAACATCAATATCGACTCTATAATCCCTCCTCCTGGGTCAAATAAAAAGCTTATAAACGTGGGCAAAATATATTTAGTGAGAAACGCAATGTATTATCCGGTTGTTGCTCCTTTAAAATATGGTAATAAAACGCTCGGTTACGTTTTAAAATGGAGAGCCCTCCGGGCTTCAAAAAAAAGTGTTGTTGAGCTGGCTCAGCTTCTTGGCAATAACGGCCACTTATATTTTGGCAATGATGATAATAAGTTTTGGACTGATAGGCTAAAGCCGGTTCCCGTACCGCCTGTTAATATATATCAATTGCAAAAGGTTGCAGAATATTCACGCGAAGATGGCGATCCCTTAATAGCAACAGCCCGGGCGGTGCCTAATTCACGCTGGTTAATATTAGTAGAATTTCCAAAATCCGCATTTTTGGAAACTGCGAACCTGTTTTTGAAATGGCTTGTTATAATAGGAATAATATTAGTTATAGCGGGTAGTTTTGGCGCATGGATAACGAGCCGTAATATTACCAGGCCGCTTATAAAGCTTACAAAGGCTGCCTCAGCTATTGCTGGTGGTGATTATTCTTCACTCGTTGATATTAAAAGGCAGGATGAAGTAGGAGAACTTGCGCAATCATTTAATATCATGGCAGTTCAGGTACATAACGCTCAAAATGAACTGGAGCAAAAAGTACATGACAGGACTAAAGAACTTGAAACGGCCAATAAGGACCTGGAATCATTTTCATATTCTGTATCTCATGACCTCCGAACTCCGCTTCGCGCTATAAATGGGTATGCAATGATGCTGAAAGAAGACTTTGACGATAAATTAGGAGCAGAAGGTGACCGGATGATAAATACTATCATGAGTAATGCCAAACTGATGGGGAGGTTAATTGATGACCTGCTTGCTTTTTCAAGATTAGGCAGAAAGGAGATTACATTTCAGGATATGGACATGAATCATTTGGTGAAAACGTGCATAGGGGAACTGCTTGAAAATGAAACAAAAAAATACGAAATAAATATTAGTGCGTTACCAACATGTAAAGCTGATGGCAGTATGATTAAGCAAGTTTGGATGAACCTGATCGGCAATGCTATTAAATATACCTCTAAAAATGAAGAACCACAAATAGAAATTGGTTATACAACTGGCAATAAAATGATCACTTACTTTATAAAAGATAATGGGGTTGGATTTGACATGCAATATGTTGATAAATTATTCGGCGTATTCCAGCGGCTTCATGGAAATAATGAATTTGAGGGTACAGGAGTTGGTTTAGCTTTGGCCAAGCGAATAATTGATAAGCATTATGGTACTATCCGCGCAGAAGCCTATCCGGGCAAAGGGGCTACCTTTTATTTCAGCCTGCCCTACAAAAAATCACTATTAACAAAAGTAGCAGATGAATAATAACGAGGTTGAAATTTTACTGGTTGAGGATAACATAAATGACGCGGAATTAACGATCCGTTCTTTAAAAAAAGTCAATCTCAGTAATAAACTGTTTCATGTAAAAGATGGAGCCGAAGCACTTGATTTTATATTTGCTAAAGGTGAATTTTTGAACCAGCAAATCAGCAGGCCAAAGCTTATTTTGCTGGATATAAAAATGCCTAAAGTTGATGGCATAGAAGTTTTGAGGCAGATCAAATCAAATGAAGCAACTAAAACCATCCCGGTTGTGATCATGTCATCTTCAAAAGAAGAGAAGGATATTATAGCAAGTTATAACTTTGGTGTTAATAGTTACGTAGTAAAGCCTGTGGACTTTGAAGGCTTTGCAAAAGCTATTTCTCAGCTTGGTCTGTATTGGATAATTACCAATGTCGCTTCCAATTAATTATATACTACAATGAACGTTAAATTGAAGATACTGCACCTGGAGGATGTTTTAACGGATGCTGAATTGGTTGGGATTGAAATAAAAAAAAGTTATCTTTCATTTGAAAAGCTGGATGTGGATAATAGAATAGATTATATCAATGCACTTAATGAATATGTGCCCGATATTATTCTTTCTGACCACTCCCTCCCTTCTTTTAATTCTCTTGAAGCTTTAAAAATTCTTAAAGAAAGTTTCTTAAATATCCCTTTTATATTGATTACCTCTACCATTTCTGAAGAATTTGCAGTTGAAATAATGAAGGAAGGGGCTACAGATTATATATTGAAGGACAGGATGCAGCGTTTACCTAATGCCATAGTAAATGCATTGGAAAAGTTCAAACTGGAAGCTGAACACCAAAGAGCCAGTCAGGAATTGAGTCTGCTCTTTAATACTATAGACGAAGTCTTTTTTTCAAGAGATGTAATTAATTCAAAACTGATACAGGTATCACCCGCATGCGAAAAGGTATTTGGTTATACTGGTTCAGAAATGTTTAATACACCTAATCTGGGGCGTGAGATTTTGTATCCGGCTGACCAACATATTCATGAAGAAAATTACAAAAAATTACTTCTTGGGCAAACGGTACTTACCCGATACCGCATTATTCATAAAAAAGGAAGTATAAGATGGGTAGAAAGTAAGATCATACCTCGCCTAAGTGAAACAGGGGTGCTTATACGATTATCGGGCGTTACGAGGGATATTACAGAACAAAAGCTGGCTGAAGAGTCATTAGTCCGGTCTGAAGGTAATCTTCGTTCTGTTTTTGAAAACACAGACCTTTCCATTATATTATTTACTAATGATCT
>JAQBOY010000186.1 GCA_028287805.1 Mucilaginibacter sp. | reverse complement strand
GGGCGGTGATCAAGCCCTCGGCGGCTACCCCCAGCCTGATGCAGCACCGGGGCAGGGCGGTGGTGTTTGAAAACATTGAAGATTACCATACCCGGGTGGATGACCCGGAGCTGGATATTGATGAAAGCTGTGTGATGGTGTTAAAAAGCGTGGGCCCGGTGGGCTACCCGGGAATGCCGGAAGTGGGCAATATGGTGCTGCCCAAAAAGCTGCTGGACAAGGGCGTGATCGATATGGTCCGGATCTCGGACGGCAGGATGAGCGGCACGGCCTATGGCACGGTGATCCTGCATGTATCGCCCGAGTCGGCGATCGGGGGGAACCTGGGGCTGGTGGAGAACGGGGACATCATCGAGCTGGATGTGGCAGGTAAACGCCTGCATCTGGAAGTGAACGAAGAAGAGCTGGCCGCCCGCAGAAGCAACTGGAAGCAGCCCGCCTTAGCCTCCCGGCGCGGCTATGTGAACTTATATGTTAAGCATGTGCAGCAGGCCGATAAAGGCGCTGACCTGGATTTCCTGGTAGGGAACTCCGGATCTAAAGTAACCCGCGACTCCCATTAAATAATATTAACCGATAAGTGTATGGAGCAGTTAAACATGATTGTTAAAACAGAGCAGATGATTCGTGATTCAGAAGAATCAATGATGTTTCTTAAGCCCGCTGCTGTTGAAAGTGATGAATATTTATGGCTTTGTTTTAGAGAAGGCAACCATGAAGCATATTCCTTATTATTACGTCATCACGTAAACTTATTATTTAACTATGGTTCCAAATTTTCAAAAGATGAAGATTTTGTAAAAGATTGTATACAAGATGTTTTTTTTGAATTATGGAACAGGCGCGATAAAATAAAACAAGCGGCATGTGTAAAAGCATACCTATTTAAGGCATTGCGTTTACGCATCTTTCGCGAACAATCTAAGTGGAAAAACACTGAGCTGTTTGAGGGAACCCAGATTTTTGAAGATTTTAATATAGAGTCGCATTTAATACATGAGCAAACCTCAAAAGAAATTGCTGTTAAACTGAAAGAAATTTTGGGAAGCCTGCCGCAAAGGCAAAAGGAAATATTATATCTTCATTTTTTTGAAGATATAGACCATGAAGAAATTGCCCGTATTATGGGGCTTAACCGCCAGTCTGTTTACAATTTACTATATCGCTCAATTACCGCTCTCCGTAAAAAAACAGAGCTCATCAATTTTTTTAATAAATTATATAGTTAGTATATCATTTTATTAAATATTAATAATATTAAAAAAAATATTTCTTTATGTGAGTAGATTTTAGCGCTTTCTGCTTATCCAGTATTATAAACCAATTATAAGCAATTTTCATGGCTAAGCACACTAACTATGAGGTAGAGGATTTTCTATTAAATGAATCCTTTATTGAGTGGGTATTAAATGATTCTGAAAAAGAAGCAACTTTTTGGAATGCATGGATTACCGCGCATCCCGATTGTTTGCCTGCTGTAAATATTGCCAAAAAAATATTAATTGCACTGCATGTTAAACCTGCACGACGATTAACTGAAAATGAAATTGATTCAATAATCGGTCAATTACAACAAAAAAACCGGCATCATCATAATGACATCCATAAAATAAAGGGGTCATCAAAAATAAATATACCTGTTTTTGCATTGAAACTGGCCGCAATATTACTGGTTGGTATAGCTATAGGATATATCTTTTTAAAACAGCGTAATACGTCTTTACCCAATACAAATACAGCAAGTACAGCAAGCTATATTAAACGAATGGTAAATAATACCAGGGGCACGCTGTTGGTAAAGCTTGATGACGGATCATCAGTAATTCTTAAACCGGGAGCGCAAATAAACTATCCAGCAAAATTTAATGGAAAAAGCAGGGATGTTTCTTTAAACGGCGAAGCTTTTTTTGAAATACATAAAGATGCCGCACACCCGTTTTTTGTTCATTGTGGAGACTGGGTTACCAGGGTTGTAGGTACCAGCTTTACTATAAACACCAGTAACAGAACTAAAGAGTTTAAGGTTGTTGTTAATACAGGAAAGGTACTTGTATATACCGATAACATTAACAACCTGAAAATTTTACCGATAAAGGATAAACAGTTAGCTGCAAAACCAATTTATATTACCCCTAATGAGGAGTTGATATATAATACAACACGCAAAAGCCTGGTTAAGGAAACTTTAATGACCCCTTTACTGCTTTCGGCTAATTTATCCAGAGCGTTATTTACATTTCATGAAACCCCACTTTATAAAGTTATAGCTAATATTAAGAGAGCCTATAATGTAAATATAATTTATAATGAAAAGCAAATGGGTGGTTGCCCTTTAACGGCATCGCTTGGGGATGAGCATCTTTTAGAAAAGCTTGATTTAATATGCAAAGCCCTGGATGCGCATTATTATATAAATGAAGGGCAAATTGTAATACAGGGTGCAGGATGTAATAGTAAATAATAGGAGACTAATAATTATATATAAACTTAACCAGATTAATATGAGATAGAAGTACTAAAATTCTTAAAAATCGGCAGTGTTTCGGTCACTGCCGATTGTAATTCTCCTTCCCGCCACTAACAGGAACAACTGGAAAGTTGTAAAGGAGTTTTTTGTCAAACTTTAACCAATTTAACATTTCAAAATTATGAAAAAAAAGTCATTAGCCTTAGTAATTATGCGTATTACTTTAGTTTATGTTACGATAGTTTTTTCTTTTATAGGAACTGCCCTGGCAAGTAACGTAAATGCACAGGCTATTCTGGATAAAGAAATAACTATTAACGTAACAAATAATGAGTTTAGCAATGTGCTAAGTTCTATTGAAAAGCTCACTGGGGTAAAATTCATCTATAGCTCAGCCATAATCGGGTCTGATAGAAAAATTTCTCTATCGGTAACCAAAAAATCTATCAGAAGTGTACTTAATGAAATTTTACCACCCCTAAACTTAACCTATGAAGCTGTCAATAACTCCATTATTATAAAAAGAGTTCCGGCAACCGGTGTTAGTTCACCTTCGGTAATGGCAAAGGGGGTAACCGGTAAAGTAACAGATCAAAAAGGAGAAACGCTGATTGGGGTAACCGTTACAGAAAAGGGAACATCAAATACAACAGTTACCAATCCAACTGGTGATTACAAAATCAGCGTTGCCGATAATAACGCAATTTTAGTATTTAGTTATGTAGGCTATAATCGCATGGAAATTCCTGTTGGCGACAAAGCAGTTATCAATGTTACTTTAACTGAGGTGATAAACGCATTAAACGATGTGATTGTAACAGCGCTTGGTATTAAAAAGGAATCAAAAAAATTAGGTTATTCCGCAGAGAAAGTTAATCCGGAAGAAATTACTACTAACCGTACAACTAATTTTGCAAACGCACTTGAAGGTAAAGTTGCAGGTTTGGATGTAACCCCCCCTTCAGCAGGCCCGGGCGGTAGTACTAAAATCCGCTTACGTGGTCAATCTTCATTCACAGCTGATAACTCGCCGCTGATTGTAGTTGACGGGCTTCCTATGTCTCAAAGCGCAAGCTCTACTAACGGATACACACAACAAGTGGATTTAGGGGATAATCTGCAAGGTATTAATCCTGATGATATTGAATCAATGACCGTATTAAAAGGATCTACCGCGGCTGCTTTATATGGTTCACGTGCAGGTAACGGTGCTATCATCATTACTACTAAAACAGGAAGCAAAAACGCAGGCATAGGGGTTGAATTTACTTCTAACTTTACCGAAAGCCAGGCTTTGGATTATACAGATTTCCAATACCAGTATGGCCAGGGAGAAAACAATATTCGTCCAACTTCACAAGGTACAGCGCAAAGTTCAGGTGCCTGGAGCTTTGGTGTACCCTTTGACGGCCAGCCTACTTACCAGTTTGATGGTGTTCAGCGCCCGTATTCACCGGTTAAAAACCGGATAAGCTCTTTTTTCAGAGTAGCACCGTCATGGACAAATACCTTAGCTATTTCAGGGGGAAATGAAAAAGGAAGTTTTCGTGTTTCCTACTCCAACCAGGATGCAAACGGCATTGTGCCCAATAATGATTATCATAAAAAAATATTTAATATAGGGATCAATTATAACCTTACTAAACAACTATCTGCCCAGGTATTTATGAACTATTCGCACGAGTTCAATAATAACCCTCCGGTTCTTGGGGTGCAGGCAATGTCTATTCCTACCTTTATTTACAGGTTTGCTAACTCAATAAGCCTTGACGTATTAAAGGCAGGGGCAACAGATGCAAATGGTAATGAAACCCCTACATCACGTTTCAATACCGTTACCAATCCATACTGGATAATGGCTAATCAGTTTCAAAGGCAAACCAAAGACCATCTATTAGGTACTGCAGTTTTACGCTATCAGTTTTTTGACTGGTTATACTTGCAGGGCCGTGCCAACATGGATTATTTAGTTACCCCTTACGAAGCAAACAATGCTACAGGCACTGCCAGTCTTGCTGCGGCTCCCACAGGTTTATTTAACGGAACATACACTACAAGTAACACTACTGTCCGCCAAATGAACCTTGATTTCTTATTAGGCGGCGGCCATAAATGGGGTGATTTTTCTTTTGATGCATCGGTAGGTGGTAATAATTTTCCATCCTATTTTCAAAACTTTACCGAGAGCGTTACTAACTTTTATATAAGAGGGCTTTATACCATCAATAACGGTGTAACTCCCAATTCAACCTATACCGTAACCAAGCAAACAGTTAACTCTCTTTATGGTACAGCAGAGCTTTCTTATAAAAATTACCTGTACTTAAATATAACTGCACGTGATGATTGGTATTCGGTTTTTAACACAGCAAATGACCGGTTCTTTTATCCTTCTTTTAGCGGCAGCTTTGTTTTTTCTGAATTGCTGAAAAACACATCGTGGTTAAGTTTTGGAAAGATCAGGGCCTCCTATGCAGAAACAGGCGGACAGGGTACTGTTACCCCATATAGTACGGCTTTAACTTTTGGATTAGCCCCAAATCCATTTAATGGTTTGCCATTGGGTCTGATAAACGGAACATCATCCCCAAACCAAAACGTAAAACCATTTGGTGTTAAAGAAAAAGAAGTAGGGATTGAAATGCGCATGTTTGATAGCCGTGTAAATTTAGATATAGCGGCATACGATAAAAAAACCACGAATCAGGCAGTGCCGATTTCTCTTTCTGCCGCTACCGGTTATAGTAGTACCGTTGTCAATTTAGGAGGATTAGATAATAAGGGCTTAGAGATCAGCTTAGAGCTGATTCCGGTTAGGAATAAGAACATTGTTTGGAGAACAGCGTTTAATACCGCGTTTAACAGTTCAAAGGTTTTATCATTAGCTAACGGTCAATCACAATTAGTTGTTGGTAATCCGGAGTTTTTTGGGACAATTATAGATCAGGTTGGTTTGCCTTTAAATCAAATTCAGGGTTTCACTTATAAACGTGATGCCAATGGAAATGTACTGCTTACAAATGGCAGGCAAGTTCCAAGTACTTTACCGGTTAATTTTGGAAGTGGCTTGCCAACCTCTACTGGTGGATGGACAAACACGGTTACCTATAAAGGCTTTGTTTTTATGGCTCAATTTGATTATAAAGCAGGAGGGAAGGTTTTATCAAGTACTAATTTGAACGCCACGAGAGAAGGTTTAACTCAATTATCATTAGTAGGCCGTGTAGGCGGGGTTGTATTTCCGGGTGTAAACACTACCGATGGTCAACCTAATACCACTGGTGTAAATGCCGAGGATTTTTATGCCAACTATCGTACCCAAAACATCCTTGATCCTTTTGTTTACAGCTCAAGCTTTATCAAGTTGCGTAATCTGTCATTAGGTTATGATCTTTCCCGTTTTATGAACAAAAAATACATTAAGGGCCTCATGCTTTCTGCAGTTTGCCATAATGTGCTGATCATTAAAAAATATACACCAAACATTGATCCCGAAGCGATCACATCCAGCGGTGATAATTTAACAGGATATGAACAAGGTTCATTACCAACTGTCCGTACTTACGGATTTAACTTAAATGTAAAATTTTAATCCTCATAAAATATGAAAAATATAGTCATAATTTTAATAGCAGCAATATGCTTAACCATTGTTAGCAGTTGTAATAAGGGATTTAAAGAGCTTAATGTTAACCCCAATAGTCCAACGACTTTGGATCCTGCCTTTCTGTTTTCAAGCGCAGAATTCGGCACACATGCGGCTACAATGGAAACTGAGCCAACCGTTGTTCAGCAGTTTATAAACCCCTTTACCGGGATAACCGCTGCTTTTAATTTTAACGTAGCTAATCAAACTTATACAGCAGCTAACTGGAACAGTACATACTCAGGAACAGCCGCAGTGCCGGGCCCTGTTAAGTTATTAGTACAGCTTTTAAGCCAGGTAAAAGGCAATGCTGCCAGAACTAACCTGTATAATGAAGCCCGGATATGGAAAGCCTATCAATTTATGATGCTGGTTGATACTTACGGGGATGTGCCTTACAGTGATGCCGGGCAAGCCTATTTGAATACCGTTTATTTACCCAAATACGATAATCAGCAAACAATTTATACAGACCTGGTTAATGAATTAACAACAGCCAGCGCAGCCCTTGATCCTACCAAGGATATTGTAACCGCTGACGTATTTTATGGTGGTAATGTTGCGCAATGGAAAAAATTAGGCTATTCCTTATTGCTTCGTATTGGAATGCGCTATTCAAAATTTGATCCTGCTAAAGCTCAGTCAATTGTACAAGCTGCTTTTGCCGGGGGCGTAATGACGTCAAATGCCGACAACTGCTATTTGAAATACAACGCGACCTATGTTAACCCGGTTAGTCAAAATATTGCGCTTCTTGCCAATACCTACTATTTGGCAGCGCCATTTGTAAACCAGTTAAAAAACAGCGGAGACCCGCGTTTAAAATATTTCTCAGCAAAATATCCTGTTCCGGTTGGTGCTCCAACTGCCTCACTTGCAATCGCCGATACGGTATCAGCAGATCAATTTGGTCTTCCAGTAGGCTATAGCAGTGCAACCCTGCCAACTGCACCGGGTTTCAGGGGCGCTAATGGTTCCGGATATAACTATTCACAGGTAAATTATAGCTTTTTTGGTAAACTTACTGCACCGCAATTTTTTGTTACCTATGCACAAACTCAGTTGTTGTTGGCCGAAGCTGCTTTAAGAGGTTGGCTTACCGGTGGCAGCAACGCCGCTACTTATTATGCCAATGGTGTAAAAGCGGGTATGGATCAAATGGCTACTTATGATCCTTCAGCTGTTATACCCCTTGCTGCAGAAAATTCTTTCCTGAATA
>JAQBOY010000163.1 GCA_028287805.1 Mucilaginibacter sp. | reverse complement strand
CTGATTACAAATGTGTATTGCTCCTAAACAATTTTATTGCAATAGCCAGTAAAATTACCCCAAACGCTTTACGCAAAATCTCAATACCCACTTTACCGAACAGCTTTTCCAGCCATTGCACATTTTTTAATACCAGATAAACAAACAGGGTATTAATAACAATGCCAATCAATATATCCTGTGTTTGATATTGTGATTTAAGGGAAAGCAGTGTGGTCATGGTACCTGCGCCGGCAATTAACGGAAAAGCCAGCGGAACAATAGAAACCGTACTTGCCAGCGCATCATCCGACTTAAAAAGGTGAATACCTAATATCATTTCCATGGCAATAATAAAGATCACCAATGATCCGGCTATGGCAAATGACGCCACATCCAAACCAATTACATCCAATAGCTTATCACCAACAAATAAAAATACTACCATGAGTATTAATACCACAATACTCGCCTTTTCCGATTCTATATGCCCCGCACGTTGGCGTAGCTGGATAATTACGGGTATAGCTCCTAAAATATCAATGATCGCGAAGAGGATCATTGTTACGGATAGCACTTCTTTAAAAATGATTGGATGCATAATATTGGGTTTTATTCGCGGGCCTTTAACCTAAAACATAACAAAAATGCAATTAAAATATAAAAAGATGATAACCAAAATATCGAATGTATGGAAAGTACCGCTATTAAACCTGCACTGATGGGCCCAAGGGTTTGTCCTATGGAAGCGTAAGATTGATTAATACCCATTACTTCACCTTGTCTGGAAGGTTCATTATGATCGGCAATAATAGCGTTAAGCATGGGGTTACGCAATCCATTAAATAAGCCATAAATCAGCATACAGACTGCAAAAGTGACAAATGTTGCTGTAAAACCTGATGCAAACATAGCAACCAAACATAGCGCTGTTGATAACATTAAAATAACAGCTTTTGAAGGGGTTATTTTTGTAAATAAAGGCACCGCTAATTGCATTATAATACCAGCAACAGCAAAACCGGCATAAAACAAACCAATGTTTGATGGTGTAAGCTTTAAAACATCAAGAGTAAAGGTTTGAAAACCTATCAGCATGGTAAATTGAGCCATGGTTAATAAAAACCCAATAAATATGGCTGTACCAATAGCCGGCATTTTTAATACAGTTATTAAAGATTTAAATGTAAACCTGATTTTATTTTTAGCCCGGTTCCTTTTTTCCTCCGGATTGGTTTCTTTTAATAGAAATATAGTGCATAATGCACCGATCATCGCAATACCTGCAGCAAAATAAAATGGAGCCTGCATACCCCATTTACTCAGCAAACCTCCTAAAGCGGGGCCAATCACAAATCCAAATCCAAATGCTGAGCTTAATATGCCAAACTTTTTTGCCCGGTTCTGGGGTGTTGAGGTATCTGATATCATGGCCTGGGCTACAGAAACATTGCCTCCGGTTATTCCATCAAGTATACGTGCGGCAAAAAGCATAATTATACTGCGTGCTTCGGCAAACATAATGAAGGATATACAGGTACCTATCAGGCTTATAGCCAATAAGGGCTTTCGCCCGTATTTATCAGAAAGCGCCCCTAAAACAGGTGTTGCAAAAAATTGTGCTATTGAAAAAGCAGCCGTCAAAAAACCGATGGTTTCCTTAGTAACACCAAATTTTTTACCATACGAATAAAGCAGCGGAACAATTATTCCAAATCCAATGGAATTAATTATACATACAAGAACCAGTACCCATAACTCTTTATCCTTTTTCACGCTTTATTATTTTTCACGCTCTATTTATAATTGTTAAGTAACACCCTCTCTCCTATTTTGTTATCCATACAAATATTAATAGATTAGTTGGTAAGTGAAAAAGAATAAACGTAAATAGTATGTTATAATTAGAGAAAGGTGTTTAATAATTAGACAGTTACAGCATGAAAAATGCACGCTCCAGACCGCATCTCTGTTTGTTTAGTCATCAATAATTTCAAGAACCAATTTTCCCCATCCCTGGCTGCCAGCGTTCCTTAGTTCTTTTTTTTTGTATTCCATTAGTTTTTTAATCCTTGTGCTATATACCCAGCAGGTGCTTTGTCGTATATCAACAATTTCTGATAGTTTATGTGATGATATCTTCCCTTTTGTTGAATACATTAAAAATATAATGTATAATGCTTTATTTATGGGTATACGTGTATTTTGTAATATGGTATAAGCTATTACAGATTCATCATAACCACATTTTGAACAACGGCGGCTATAAGGCAAATGCCCGTTACTATAATTTACATTACCGCATTTACGACATGCATAACCATTATCCCATTTAAGATCAGAAAGAAATTTAAAACAGGCTTCCCGGTCGGGGTAGATTCTGCTAAACTCCTCAAAATCAACATCGGTTGACATTACACGGTCATGTGTAACTTTTTCAATATTGGTATGTAAAGTAATGTTGTCCTTCTCCAGTAATACATTAATCCTTGAAATTTCTTCTGCCTGTTCTTTTAGCAGCAGGTTAACAGATTTCAGTTCGTCATTCTGATCCTCTATTACTGTTGATTTTTCAACAAGTTCTTTTGTGCGCTCACGTACCTGTTCTTCTAATTTCCTGTTAATATTATCTTTTAATTCTTCATTTTTTTTCATTTGCCTGATCATGCGCCGCTGTGCATAATCTTTTTTCTTTTTCAATATCCGCACCTTCTCGGCTATAGCAAATGAGATGAAAAGCATCTCCATAATAAAACAAAAGCTTAAGCTGTAATGTGTAACCGGTCCAAACGGCAGCCACGCAACATCAAATGTTATTAATACTTTAATGATAAACCCTATAAAAAGAAAGCTATAACCCACAACAAAAAAACGCGCCGGCCAATAACCCTTACTTAATACATAATAGCCTGTGTAACAAGCTAATAGCAAAGGAACAATTTCAATTATGCGGTAATTAAACCAATTGGTGTTTACAGTTAAACACAATACAAAAAATATGCTCCGTAAAGCAATAACATACCAAATTAACCTGTTTAGTTTAGGCGCTTTAGCTTTTACAAATAACAGGCTGCGGGTAAATAACATGCCAAAAACACTTGCAAAAAACAAGGCGACACCATAAGCATATTGATTCCATATTGGTGAATTTGGCCATATGTATTGATAAGCAATACCATCTGCACACATTTCATAAAGGCCAATGCTTAGGTTATACATTACATAATATAAATATTGAATTTGCCTTATGGCAAAAAACATCATTAAATTATATAGAGCAAACACCAGCAGCATCCCATAAAAAATGCCGAAGAAGAAATATTCATCAAGCGCATAATGAATAAACCAGCTAACCGAACGCAATACAATAATTACATTGGCAGGTTGATGTGATTTTAAGCAGATGTAATAAGCCTTATCACCATATAAATTACTATTAATATTAAGGGTGAAATTTTTATGCTGAAATAACCGCTGTATAAACGGATGATTGCTGCCCAGGTAAGCCGCCACATATTTATTGTTACGATCAGGGGAATATATCTGAATGTCATCTATCGTCTGATCAAAAAATTCCAGTATCCAATCGTTCTTGGTAGGATAAGCATGATTTATTTTTATGCGATACCAGTAGGCAGCATGAAGATCAGTTGTTTTAGGTGTATAAATAGTGTTTAAACTGAACTTCGAATCAATTGGGGGGCTGGCAACCTGATCTATAGTAAGCTTCCCGCTTTTATCCTCAAATGATTCAATTTCATTATAGGAAAAAATATGCTGGCCAATTGTATCATTTAATGTTACACTTTTTTGGGCGCAAACAGTTAATGTGGTGGTCAAAAAAAGTATAGTAACAGCAAGTAATATTTTTACTGAGCTTTTAATAATATTTAAAATCATGGTATGACCTTACCTTATTGACTAATCAAAGTAAGCTAATTGGTTGTTGCGTTATGCAATTATACTTATTTTTTCATGTTCAACATATTTTTAAACTAATTATTTGCTGTTAATCCCAGCGCTGTTATATATCCTTTGTTTTGCGTACAATTTTCAAATTTGCAATTATTTAAAATTCCATATATAGCAGCTTTAATTTGCTCGCGGTTGGCGGGGGCAGCTTTACGTATATCTTCAAAAGTGGTTCGTGGCTTCTCCGTATATTCAATTACTTTTTCATAATCTGCCGGCATATTAAATGACATTATACCGCTTTTATTATCCATTTTTTTGTAGGGCCAATAGTGCCATCCGATATTATTTTTTTCTAACAGTTCCCGAAACTCAAGAATCCATTTATCATTATTTTCACCTGTTTCACCTGCATAAACCGGCACATTGTATTTATTACTAAAGTCAATATACTCCTGTATTACATCCTGTGTGGTTTTTGTCCAGTACTTATGAAAGGTATACACAATTTTAGGGTCAAATGGCGGCCCGAACAATTTCAAATTACTATCCCATTGCGCACCTCCCAAAATCACAATATGGTTCTTATCTACTGTACGTATCGCTTTAGTTATCTCCTTGTATAGTGGTTCCAGATAAGGATTTAGTTCTTCTTTATTAAAATAATGTGCAATAGGTTCATTTAATAAATCATACCCTAATATGGCAGGTTCATTTTTATAATGATTAGCTATCCTTTTCCATATATCAATTGTTTGCGCTCTGCTGGCCTGGCTTTGAAATAAAAACGGATAGCCGTAACCATCGTCAATATTATCTCCGGTTTGCCCGCCTGGTGCACAATGCATGTCCAAAACAACATATACTCCTTCCTTTTTACACCAGCCAATTACCCGGTCTAATAATTCAAATCCACGATTTGGGTTGTTTTCACCCATGTAATCCTCATAAGTAAAAAGACGGTAATTAAACGGAATACGAATTGAATTCATTCCGGTACTTTTCAAAAAATGAATATCGGCCTGTGTGATATAAGTGTCTAAATATTTCTTCCAAAATACTTTAGTTTCATCGGGGCCCATCAACTCCATAAAGGCCTGGTTAATTAATTTCGGAGAATTTATGCCTTTAAATTTAAACATGTAACCTTCCGGTATAAGCCAGTTTCCAAGATTGGTGCCTCTCATTAAAAACGGCTTATTATCAGGCCCTATAACATTTTTCCCTTTTACGGTTATAAATTTTGAAGACTGCGCCTTTAATTGGATGGTTGCTATAACCAGTATAACAGCTATTAAATGAAGTATATTTTTTCTCATGGTACTATTGGTGATTAAACAAATTGAATTATGGATAACAATATTATTTATCTGCTTGTAATAAGTTATATTTTTTCAGATTATTAATTACGGTAATGGATACTTTATTATATATGGCAATATGATGCGTTCGCACCAAATACGGTACAACTTTCCCTTTTTCAGCAGTTTGGACAGCAATTGCATTTGATGGCTTAGCCGGCATATGGCAATCAATACAGTTATTTTTTATAATCCCTCCAATTGAAGGCGTCATTTTACATTCATTATGATTGGGGGTATTATGACAGCTGGTGCATTTTTGTGAGTATAAGACCAGGTTTTGCTTTTCATTTTTGTGTACATTATGGCAGGTTGCACAATCCATTTTGCTCATTATAAAACACTTGCTGCTGGCTAACAACTGACTTTGATTGCCATGCACATCCAGCTTGGCCGAATCAATATTTTGGTGAGAGAACACTATTTCTTTAAAGTCACCAAGATTGTCCCCGGGTTTAAAAGAAAATATGGACTTTAACATACGGGTAGTATTACCCGAGTGGCAGGTTGCACACATGTCTATCTTTTGCGAGCGTGTTAACGAAGCATAAGTAGCTATATACTTGGCTTTTTTTTCATCAGGATAATCTGAATGATAATTAACATGGTTGGCAGCAGGACCATGGCAACGTTCACAATCAATACCAAATATCAATGATTTTTTATCAAATTCTTCTATTGCCTGAAGGCTTTGAGTTTGTAAAGGCAAATTTTTAATATAAGAGCTATGGCATTCAAAACATCTTTTACCTATCATTCTGCTAAAATCGGCGTGGTCGCCATCATATCCCGGACTATTAGTCCAGCCATGTAAAGCACTGAAATAGGACATTGGTAACTGATGGACTTTATTTCCTTTCCAGTATAAATAGGTTTCGGCCTTTACCCCACCAAATGCAATGTCAAAACGTTCAGCTTCAATTACCTTACCCTTTTGGTAAGCAACCTGGTATAAGCCTTTGTTTCGTTTTTCCATTACCACTTTTAAATCTTTATTAAAATAGTAACTGTTGGAATTATTATTAAAGTTGCCGTTAATGCTATGGATATCTGCCGGGCGTGTAGTTGTAAAATGCGCCGTATGTACATAACTATCATAAACATTTTTATGGCATTTTATACAAGATGCAGATCCGGCGTATAGTTCCCCACGCGGATCTGCCTTTTCCTCATTATTAGTTAAGCATTGTGAAAAAATAATAACTAACGGGATAGCAAAAACTAAAGTCAAAAACAATTTTCTTTTATTCTTCATCGATTCTGCTTACTATAGGCCTCGCACCAAGGCGATAACCTATTGAACTATAAGTGTTGTAATTGAATGTGGCAAACTAATTGTATTTGCTGCCATGCCTTTAATCCATAAGTTATAAGGTAGCTTTTGTTCAGTTAAATTTAATACGATAACAACCAACTGATTGTTGTTATTCATAAATGCGGTAGTTGATAATTGGTCTCTGTTTGATGAACTTATTATTCTCCTTGCACCCGGCCTTATAAATTTTGAAAAATGACCAATGTAATAAAAGGAACTCATGTAAGTAAGTTCGCCTGTTTTTGTATTAGCATGTATGGGAGAAAAACAAAAATTCTCAACATGGTTAGGACCACCTTTTTCATCCAAAAGAATATTCCAGTCTGTCCATCCTACAACGCCATTGTTAAAATCATTAACCATTGATTTTCCATATACTTCTCCCCATTTCCAATCATTAATGGTAGTTGCATTAAAACTTTCGCTGCAACCTTCGGTAAATATTAGATTTTTGTTGGGGAATGCTTCATTTACCCTTTTTACATTATCAAAAACATCATGCATATACCAGTGAAATCCTGTTCCCCAAACGTACTTCGCTGCTTCCGGATCTTCCAGCACCGTACTTGCTCTTTGGTAAAGCAGATCACGATTATGATCCCAAATAATTAATTTTTTATCTGCAAGCCCATTCTTATGTAAGGTTGGACCCAAATAGTTTTTTACAAAATCGCGCTCATCTTCGGCAGTATAAATACATGACTCCCATTTTTGATTAGCCATTGGTTCGTTTTGTACGGAAAGACCCCATACAGGTATTCCTTCTTTTTCATACGTTTTAATAAATTTAACATAAAGATTAGCCCAGGCCTGATCATATTCAGGCTTTAATTTACCACCATGCAACATATCATTATTGGTTTTCATCCATGCAGGAGGGCTCCAGGGTGATACAAATAACGTTAGTTTTCCACCTGCAGCGGCTATAGATTCTTTTATAAATGGAATACGGTATTTTTTATCATGATCTACATTAAAGGTTTTCAATGCTACATCATTGTCAGCAACATAACTATACGTATCACTTGAAAAATCACAGCTTTGAATATTGGTACGTGCAAGCGTATAACCTATACCAGTTTGGGTATTGTAATAAGCGTTTAGTATTTCCTGTTGCTTCTGTTTGGGTAGTTTATAAAAAGTTTCTGCAGACGCGTCAGTTAAAGCTCCCCCTATACCTAAAACAGATTGAAACTTTTTATCTGGGTCAACAAAAATACATGCTTCCGTTTCTAACGGCTGGTTATGTTCTTTAAAGCTTAAAACTTCCGTTTTAGAAATACGATAATTGGTGTTTTGGGCAGTAGTATATACTACAACCGACTTGTTTTTACCCGTAATATATTTATTGCCCGATTTTGATGCTGGTGTAACCTGTGCATTTATTATACCAATGCACATACTTAGTAACAGGGCCAATGCTGATTTTTTCACTTATTAAATTATTTTGAAAAGTTATATAGTTATTTAAATTATAAGGTTCCTTTACCGGTTAACCTGATATCTCTGGAGGAACTTCCAACAATAAAATCAAAAACGCCCGGATCCATTACCCACGCTCTTTTTGCATCGTTGAAATACCGGAAAGCATCTTCGTTTAGGTTCATTGTTATTTTTTTCTCCTCGCCTGCTTTCAAAAACACCTTTTCAAAACCTTTCAATTCTTTTTCCGGGCGTGGAAGATTCAATTTTTCCTGCTTAACGTATAACTGTGCTACTTCTGCCCCGGCCATAGCCCCGGTATTTTTTACTATAAAAGTAACTGTGGCCTTTTTACCGGATGCATTTACATGCAGATTACTGTATTTAAAGTTAGTGTATGATAATCCATGCCCGAAAGCAAACTGAGGATTAACTTTATAAGTATCATAATAACGATAGCCAACATAAATATCATCGGTATAATTAACAGTAACGCCATTGCCCGGATATTCACCCAATTTATGGGCAGGTTCATCTTCCAATTTCTTAGGGAACGACATTGGTAATTTACCGGATGGATTAACCTGACCAAAAATTATTTTTGCCAGTCCATTACCACCTTCCATACCCGGATACCATGCCTGTAAAATAGCCGGTGTATGATCAATCCATTGGGTCATATCAATCGGGCCTCCGCCCATTAATACTACAATAGTTTTCGGGTTAGCTTTTAAAACTTCTTTTATCAATTCGTCCTGTCCAAAAGGCATGTGCATATCAGGTTTGTCGGTATCTTCGGCATCATAAGCATTATCACTCCATTGATTATAATTATAACCATGGGTCCATCCGCCCACAACAATTGCTATATCAGACTTAGCTGCTGCCTCAGCAGCCTGTTTTATTAAACCAGGATCGCTAACCGCGCCACGTTCAATATTATAACCTTTAGCATAAGTGATCTTAATATTTTTTCCGGCAATATTTTTCAACCCTTCAAGCGGGGTAATTTCATATAACGCTTTTATTTGTGAACTACCGCCGCCTAAGGCCTGTGTTCTTTCCGCGTTATATCCAATTACAGCAATTGATTTGATATCAGACGAAAGAGGAAGTGTTTTATGCTCGTTCTTTAGCAATACTATACCTTCTTCTGCAATCTTCAAAGCTGTTTGCTGGTGGGCTTTGGTATTATATTCACCCGGTTTTCTTTTACCACCAATCATATTGGTTTTAAACATCACGTACAATATCCGGCGTACTTTTTCATCAATCAGGTACTCAGGCACTTTTCCGCTTTTTACCAGGGTAACCACAGTATCGCCCATAAAGAACTTACCGTAATCAACTTTGGGGCGCATACCTATGTCTGATCCCATTTCCAGGTCAGTTCCATTCCATATAGCTTGCAGAGTACTATGTACTGCTCCCCAGTCACTAATAACCGCACCTTTAAATCCCCATTCTTTTTTAAGAATCTGGGTAATCAAATAATTATTATGTGTTGCCCATTGGCCCCTGAATTTATTGTATGATCCCATAAGGGTATTTACACCACCCTCAGTAATTGCAGCCTTAAAGCCGGGCAGGTATATTTCATGCAGCGCACGCTCGCTCATTTGTACATCAATGCTTTGGCGATGGGTTTCCTGATTATTAGCTAAAAAATGTTTTACACAGGCAGATACTCCCTGATCCTGTACACCCTTGATATAGCCAACTGCCAT
>JAQBOY010000227.1 GCA_028287805.1 Mucilaginibacter sp. | reverse complement strand
TTTTCTCAATTTATAATATTGTAGACGGCAGAGGCAAAGCATTTGACCAGGGCGAATTACTTCGTTGGCTTGGGGAAAGTGTTTTATATCCAACCAATTTATTACCAAGCGAAAATTTACGATGGTCTGCAATTGATACGCGCGCTGCTAAATTCACTTTCAACTACAAGGGACTGTCACTGTTTTACATTGCAACATTTAATAATGCTGGTGAAATAATCCAACTTGAATCAAAGCGATACATGGACAAAAGTAATTTAGAAACATGGATTATTAAATTGGCAAATTATAAAAAGGTGAATGAAATAGTTGTACCGACTACTTTTGAAGTATTGTGGAGATTAAAAAAAGGAGATTTCAGTTATGCTAAATTTAATGTAAAAAAGATTGAGTATGGTAAACCGGTCCGTTTTAAAAAATATTTTTGATGGAAACTCCAACAGATCAATTTAAAAGCTTCTGCCATTTAAACAGTGAAGAAGCATTTCATCAATTAGCTACTACCAAAGATGGCCTTGATGAAAAGGAAGTAACTAAAAGAATAAAAACCTATGGCCCAAATACGATCAAGGCCAATTCTAAATCATCTGCTATTCTTCTGTTCCTGTCACAATTTAAAAGCCCAATTACCTTGATGTTGATTGTGGCGGCCTTGCTATCAGCAGGCTTGAGAGATGCAGCAGATACAGTCATTATACTCGCGATTGTTTTGATAAGCAGTTTTTTGGGTTTCTGGCAAGAAAAGGGAGCAGCAGATGCAGTGAGTGAGTTGTTGAAAATGGTACAGCTGCATTGTGTTATTTTAAGAAACGGACAGCAAAAGGAACTGCCGGTAGAAGTTGTTGTTCCCGGAGATGTTGTAATCCTTTCTGCAGGAAACCTCATACCGGGAGACTGCCTGATATTGGAATCTCAGGAACTGTTTGTAGATGAAGCCGCTTTTACAGGTGAAACCTACCCGGTAGAAAAAAATGCCGGAATATTGCCTGCCGATACCCCTTTGGCAAAAAGAACCAACGCACTTTTCATGGGTAGCCACGTCATCAGCGGCAGGGCATCCGTACTGGTAATGAAAACCGGGCTTCAAACAGAGTTCGGCAAAATTTCGGAAGGCTTGCAGGCAAAAGCACCTGAAACGGATTTTGAAAAGGGCATACGTAAATTCGGTTATATGCTAATGGAAATTACACTGGTACTGGTGATTATAATTTTCGCAATCAACGTTTTTCTGCATAAACCGGTGCTGGATTCCTTTTTGTTCTCGCTGGCGCTCGCCGTGGGGCTTACGCCTCAGTTATTGCCTGCTATTATAAGTGTTAACCTGGCTACCGGTGCACGCCGCATGGCAAAGCAAAAGGTGATCGTCAAAAGGTTGTCTTCTATTGAAAATTTTGGAAGTATGGACATCCTCTGCTCGGATAAGACGGGTACAATTACCGAAGGAAAAGTTAACCTCAAAGATACCCTGGATAGTAACGGGCAACATAGTGATAAAGTTTTGCAATATGCCTGGCTGAACGCGTCCCTGCAGCAAGGTTTTCATAATCCTATAGACGAAGCGATTTGTTCGGGATATAAAGGGGTAAAACAGAGTTTTGCTATTCAGAAAGAGATCCCTTATGACTTTATTCGTAAAAGACTAACCATACAGGTGAAGAAGGATAAGGAAAATTTTGCCGTTAGCAAGGGCGCTCTGACGATTATCCTTGATATTTGTAGTCAGGTAGAATCCGGTGATGGAAAGGTTACCAAAATAGCAGCCAGTAAGGCAGCTATATTAAAGCAGTATGAGCAATTAAGCGAGGCAGGATACCGTACATTAGGTGTAGCCTATAAACCTGCCAATGCTACCAAAGACTTTATAAAGGCTGATGAAAAAGATATGATCTTCCTGGGATTCATCACCTTGTTTGATCCTCCAAAGGCGAATGTTGCTGCTATCTTGAAAGAACTTGATCAGTTAGGCGTAAAGCTCAAGATCATTACCGGGGATAATGCCCTTGTGGCTAAAAGCCTTGCGTTACAGATTGGGATTAAAGTGCCGCGAATATTGACAGGCGCTGCTTTGCAAAAGATGAGTAATACAGCCCTGATGCATCAGGCCCCTTTGACCGATATTTTTGCGGAGGTTGAACCCAATCAGAAAGAACACATCATCACTATTTTGAAAAAGGCCGGTCATGTTGTTGGTTTTATGGGTGATGGTATCAATGATGCGCCTGCACTGCATATTGCTGATGTAGGAATTTCTGTGGATACGGCTGTTGATGTTGCAAAAGAAGCGGCTGATATCGTATTATTAAGTCGTGATCTGGAAGTGTTGACACAGGGTATAGTTGAAGGCCGTAAAACCTTTGCCAATACCATGAAATATATCTTCATGGCTACCAGCGCCAATTTTGGCAATATGTTCAGTATGGCAGGAGCATCGTTGTTTCTAAAGTTCCTGCCTTTATTACCTAAACAGATTCTCCTTACCAATCTTTTGACCGACTTTCCGGAAATGACCATAGCAATGGATAGGGTTGATCAAATAAATATTCAGTCACCGCAGCGCTGGGACCTGAGTTTTATTAAGCGCTTTATGATCACTTTTGGCCTGTTAAGCTCGGTATTTGATTACCTGACCTTTGGCGTATTAGTATATATCTTCCATGCCAACGAAAAGGTATTCCAAACTGGATGGTTCATTGAATCAGTAATTTCGGCCACCTTGATTGTATTGGTTGTGAGGACCAGGTTGCCGTTCTTTAAAAGTCTGCCGGGCAGATATCTGGCAATCGCTACGATATTGGTTTTGCTTATGGTACTGGCATTGCCATTAACACCCGTAGCTGTATGGTTTGGATTTACAAGGCTGCCTTTAGCTTATTATGGATGGATGCTGCTAATCATTATACTTTACCTGGGAAGCGCAGAAATGGCAAAGTATTGGTTTTACAGAAAAATGAACATAGCAATCCTGAAGAAATAGTTTACGTTAGGCACTAAAGTGTTTTATTGTAAAGAAACCTATAATTATTATGTCTCATAATTAACATTATGTTAAGTAATATTTTCTTTTTAAAGCCTGTTTCTATAAACAGGCTTTAAATACTAGCTCCTACTATTTGATAGCATCAATTTTTTTCTGCGTATCATTAGCATTTGTCATATCACGCTTGCCCAAATAATAATTTTTTAAATTGTTCAAAGCTTCAACTGATTTAGGATTTAATTCAACCGCCTTTAACAAATATGGTT
>JAQBOY010000105.1 GCA_028287805.1 Mucilaginibacter sp. | reverse complement strand
TGATGCAACAAAAAATAAAAGTTCACGTATAAGCATGTGTAAAATCAATAATTAAATATTGGTTTTACCTACGAATTTAGCTGCTGATACCAGCCCGTTGAAAAACGGGCTTTTTTTATTTTATAAGAAGTTATTCTCCTCCTTTTCTTGTGTCTTCGGCATCCGTCAACTTATTTCAGCATGTTACATTATAAGTAATTATTCAGTAAACTTTTTGATCTTATTTAAAAGATCATTCATTTCAAAAGGCTTTGCTAAAAAATCATCCGCGCCCGCGGCGATAGCCGATGCTTTGATATCCCTGCTTGCAGATATCATGATAACAGGAATATTTTTAGTAATATCTTCTTGTTTTAGTTTTTTACAAATATCACGGCCATCCTCGCCAGACATCCATATATCCAGCAGCAACAGATCGGGCAATTCTTCTTTCATATCTAATACAGTTGCCCCATTAACGGTAGAGGTAACCTGGTAACCCTCAAATTCCAGCAGTATTTCAATGGCATCTACAATGCCAGGGTCATCATCTGCTATCATAATCTTTTTGGGTATATTCATTATAAATTGGTCTATATATTAAAATTACATTTTATAATTATAAAATGTAATAATGATTAGTTCTGAATTGGTTGTTTTACTTCTTATTTAGAGGTAATGAAAAACAAAATGTTGATCCTTTTCCTTCAATGCTGTTTACCCACATTTTGCCACCCTCCCGCTTAATAATTTCTGATGAGATATATAAACCTAAACCCAGGCCAGGAAAGGTATGCTGCTTATCGCCGCTTACTCTGTAAAACTGCTCAAATACCCTATCCGCCTTATCTTCGGGAATACCGATGCCAAAATCCTGTACACAAACCACAACTTCATTATTTTCAAGTTTAGTATTGATAATGATTTTATCAGTATAAGGGGAATATTTTATGGCATTAGTTACCAGGTTTGTAACTACCTGGCCTATGCGGTCTTTATCTGAAAATATTTGTCCTGTTTCTGCCAGATCCTGTATAAGTTTATGCTTTTGCGTAGTATGTTGTAAATCTTCAACAGTTTCTTTAATAACCTGCTTAAAGTCAAACCAGGTTTTGTTAAACAGCAATCTGCCAGAGTTTATTTTTGTAACGTCCAACAGGTCGCCTATTAAATTAGTAAGCCGGTTTACCTGAGAATCCATTCTCAATACCATTTCGGCTTTCTTTTGTTCACCTTCTTTAGCTAACATGGCTCCCAAAACCTGGGCATAAGCTTTAATACTGGTTACCGGTGTTTTCAGCTCGTGGCTGGCTATACCTAAAAAGTCGTCTTTTTGGCGTTGAAGTTGCTTCTGCTCATCAATGTCGGTATTAGTACCAAACCATTTTATAATTTTCCCATCATTAATAAAAGGTAATGCTCTTGACAACTGCCATTTATAATTGCCTTTTTTATCCTCCAACCTGAACTCATATTGATATGGGGTGCCACTTTGTAATGATTGTGTCCAAATGGCTAAACTGGCCTCCTGGTCTTCAGGATGAATATACTTCAGAAATCCCTCGGTACCTATTATCTCTTTAGCTTCCTTACCCAAAAAATCCAATGTTCTTTGATTAACAAAATCCAGTTCTCCATTTGTTTTGGCCGTCCATAGTTGTACCGGCATAAAGTTGGTTACAAATTCAAATTGTTTAATCTGGTCATTAAGCTCATCGTTTTTTAACTTCACTGCCGCTATCAGCTTTTTCTGTTCTTCACTATCTGCTATTTCGCGGGTAATATTTTGTACGGTACCTGCAATCCGATTACAAGCGTTATCTTCATTAAAATAGGCATTCCCTTTTGCCCTTATCCATCTTAACTGCTTATTTTCAATGCCAATGGTACGGAATTTAATATCAAAGTTTTTTCGCAAATCCTTATCTATAGCTTGCAATGTCTCACTTTTTACATATTCAAAATCATCGGGGTATATACCGCGCAAAAAATCTGAAAATTGAATATACCGGTCATGGTTAAAGCCAAATAACTCCTGGCACCGCATATCCCAAACCAATGATTTATTTAATGGATTAAAGTTCCATGTGCCTAATTCGGCAGCACTCAAAGCAAATAGTGTTTGTTCTTCTGATTCTGCTAATTTTTGACGTATAAGTATCAGTTCTGTAACATCATTAGCAGTGTTAATTACCCCCCAAACGTTACCTTCAGAGTCTTTTAATGGCTTAAAGGTGAAATTGAAATAAAATTTTTGCATTTCACCATTTCGTTCTATATAAAGCTGGTATTCTGTGGCTTCATAAGTTATTCCGGTGGTGAAAACTTCATCCAGTATTTTGAAAATTTTTTGGCCTTCCAGTTCCGGTAAAATAGCATGATAAGATTTGTTGATCACGTCATCACCTTTGCCCCATATTTCAAGTATAGCTTTATTGGCAACCTGTATAATCATATCCCGGCCAATATATAAACCTATGGGGGTAGGCGATTCTTCAATTAGGGTACGATAAATATTTTCGCTTTGCCTAAATTGTAAATCAGCATCATTAATCATTCTGAACAAATCCTTAAGTATCGAGTGATAACAGCAAAAAACTATATTAGTTTACAATAAAAGCATTTTTTCGACTAAAATATTTTCAAATATTTGATATCTGTATTAAAAAGCCAAAAGTTATTGTTTTAGGATAATAGGTTATAAAACAGGAAATATGTGTTAATTTATTGTTAAAATATTACTTTTAGTCCTCCCCCCAATATTTTATGGCATGATATTTTAATGGAATAAAAATCATGTGGCAAAGTATTATTAAAAAACAATTTATAGGAGATTGATATTATTATTCCAATTTAATATTAATTGAAAGATTTAAAGCTGTTATGCTTTTTGAACATTATTTTTTAATATGACGAAAGATCAAAAAAAAGACAAATCAAAATTGCACTATTTACAGTTACCAAAAACCCGAACCGGGATAAGTGGACTGGATGAAATAACAGAAGGCGGGCTTCCAAAAGGCCGCCCTACTTTAGTATGCGGAGAGGCAGGATGCGGAAAAACCTTAATGTCGTTAGAATTTATAGTTCGCGGTGCCGTTGAATTTAATGAGCCCGGCGTTTTTATGGCTTTTGAAGAAAAGTCGCAGGAGCTTGCTATGAACGTAGCCTCATTAGGCTTTAACCTGGATAAATTACAGCAGGAAAAAAAATTAAGAATTGATTATGTTCATATTGACCGCACCGAAATAGAAGAAACCGGCGAATATAACCTGGAAGGATTATTTATAAGGCTTGGACATGCCATTGATACTATTAAAGCTAAAAGGGTGGTATTGGATACTTTGGAGAACCTGTTTGCCGAGTTAACTAACCAGGCCATTTTACGTGCCGAACTGCGCCGGCTATTTCAATGGTTAAAAGATAAAGGTGTTACTGCTATTATTACCGGTGAACGCGGCGATGGGCCCGCTTTAACCCGGCAGGGCCTGGAGGAATATGTATCTGATTGTGTGATACTACTGGATCATAGGGTTGAAAATCAAATATCAACCCGGCGCTTAAGGATCATTAAATACAGGGGATCAGTGCATGGCACTAATGAATATCCGTTTTTAATTGATGAGGAAGGCATATCTGTGTTACCCATTACATCATTAAAGCTGGAAAAGGAAGTATCATCAGGCAGGATATCATCAGGCATACCCGCACTGGATAATATGCTTGACGGAAAAGGGTTTTTCATAGGCAGCAGTATATTAGTATCAGGTACGGCAGGTACCGGTAAAACCAGCATTGCCGCTTATTTTGCCAATGAAGCATGCAAGCGGAATGAAAAATGCATTTATTTTGCTTTTGAAGAATCCCCAAAACAGATCATCCGTAATATGAGTTCAATAAATGTTGATCTGCAAAAACATATTGACCAGGGTTTATTGAAATTCCATGCTTCGCGTCCAACATTGTATGGCTTAGAGATGCATTTGGTAATGATATATAAGCTTATTAAAACGTTTAAGCCCCAGGTTGTTATTCTCGACCCTATAACCAATTTAATTACCGTAGGTTCTGTTAGTGATGTAAAAGCAATGCTGATACGGCTGATAGATTTTTTACAGGAAGAACAGATTACAGTAATGTTTACCGCGTTAACCTTAAATAATATTGTTAATGAGCAAACTGATGAGGGGGTATCATCATTAGTTGACGCGTGGATATTGGTGAGGGATATAGAATTTAATGGAGAGCGTAATCGCGGCATGTATATTATGAAATCGCGCGGTATGAAGCATTCTAACCAGGTGCGGGAATTTGTTATTACTGATAAGGGGCTTGACCTGGTTGAAGTTTACCTGGGGCCTGAGGGGGTACTTACCGGTTCTGCAAGAGAGGCCCAAAAATTGCAGGAGAAAACCGGCGAAGTGCTTCGTGAATTTGCAGTTAACAGCAAGGACCGCGAGATTATTCGTAAACGGAATGTTTTAGAAGCTGAAATATCTAATTTAAAAATGGAATTTGAATCGATAGAAGAAGAGTTGAATAAAATACATCAGCAGGAAGAACTGGTAAAGCAGGTTACTAATAAAACAAGAGAAGAAATTACAAACATGCGCAGAGGTGAAACACCTGCCAAAAATATAAAAAATGATAGAGGAAAATGAATTAAAAGCGTATGAGCTAAGATTATATATTGCAGGTAAAACTGCAAGATCTGTTACGGCTTTAGCTAATCTTAAAAAATATTGCGAAGAGCATTTGAAAGGACAATATAGAATTGAAGTGATTGATCTGTTAGTACAGCCACAATTGGCCGAGGGCGATCAGATATTTGCTATTCCTACATTGGTACGTAAATTTCCTGAACCAATAAGGAAAATTATTGGAGATCTTTCCAACGAAGAAAAAGTATTGGTTGGTTTAAATATCATACCGGCATAAGTAAATTTAATGAATGATAGAGCAACAACAAGGGCCAGAAGATAATGGAGTCTTAAATAGAGATGACTTTTACCGGTTACGTTTATTTGTAACCGGCGCTTCGCCTAATTCAACGCGTGCCATAGCTAATTTAAAAAAGATATGCGAAACGTATTTGAAAGAAAATTATGAACTGGAGATAATTGATGTTTACCAGCAACCTTTAATTGCACAAAAAGAACAAATAATAGCCCTTCCATTGCTAATTAAAAAATCACCGGGTATTGAACGGAGGTTGATAGGAGATATGTCTGATAAAGAACGAGTATTGAGAGGGCTTGGCATATATTGATATATGGAACTAACGAAACCTACATATGATGAATTATTAAACGAAGCCAATGAACTTCGATTTCAACTGGAGGAAGCAAATGATACCATCCATGCCATTCGTACCGGCAAGGTTGACGCGCTTATTGTACAAAATGAAGAAGGTAGTCAGCTTTATACCTTAAAAAACGCCGACCAAACTTACCGCATGTTTATTGAAAAGATGAATGAGGGTGCAGTAACGCTTAATCATGATGGTATTATTCTTTACAGTAACTCGCGGTTTGCCGCAATGGTTGGCATGCCTTTAGAGAAAGTTATAGGTTTAACTTTTAATACTTTTATTACCAAAGAGTTTAAAGAACAATTTGATTCATTGATTAAGCAGGCGTGGAATGAAGAATGTAAGGAAGAAATACAGTTAATTAAGAAAAACAATCAGTTTACCTCGTGCCTCTTATCGTGTAATACACTTGAAATGGATGAAGGTACCGCGTTAAGCATCATCTTGACCGATCTTACTGTACAAAAGGAAACTGAAAGACAACTAAAGCTAAAAAATGAACAGTTAGCCGAAGCTCAATATGCTACTGAAAAGCTGAATGATGAACTGGAAGATACGGTTAAAAGCAGAACGGCCGATTTACTCATCAGCAAGGAGCATTTTAGGGTGTTATCCGATAATATACCGCAAATGAGCTGGACCAATCTGCCAAATGGCGAGGTAAATTTTTACAACCAGCAATGGTATAATTACACAGGGCTAACTTTACCGGAAACCAGGGGGTGGAGATGGCAGGCAGTTATCCATCCGGATGACCTGTCGTTAACGATGGAAAGATATATGGCAGCCTTGCAGACAGGCAATGTTTTTGAAATAGAGAATAGGTATAAAAGGGCAGACGGAAGCTATCGCTGGCACTTAAATCGTGCTGTTCCTTTACGTGATGATGCCGGAGAAATTGTTTTTTGGGTTGGAACAGCTACCGATATTGAGGACCAGAAACAAGAAATGGAAAGGAGGGATGAGTTTATAGGCGTAGCCAGCCATGAGCTGAAAACACCTTTAACCAGCTTGAAGGGATATTTGCAATTGACCAGCTACAAAAAAGAAAGCTTGCCCCCGGCTGTTAAACAGTATATTGATAAAGCGAGTATTGCCCTTAATAAATTACAACGGCTGGTAAATGATTTACTGGATGTAAGTAAGATACAGGCCGGAAAGTTAGAATATGCCGTAACTACTGTTAATTTAACTGATATGCTCAAAGGATGCATAGAGAATGCCGAACACATTTATCCGTTGTATAAATTTGAGCACCATGTGGCACCCGAACTTTTAATTATAGGTAATGAGGAGCGTTTAGAACAGGTATTCATGAATTTAATAAACAACGCTATAAAATACTCCCCTGTAAATAAAAATGTGATCATTAAAGCTTCAAAATGCAAGGATAAAATACGTGTTTCCGTTACTGACTTTGGCATTGGTTTGTCTGATGAACAACAAGGCCGCATATTTGAGCGTTTTTACCGTGTTGAGGACAAAAAGCACATGTCAAGTGGTTTAGGCATGGGTTTGTATATCTCGCAGGAGATCATCCGGCATCATCATGGTGTAATAGGTGTGGAAAGCGAACTTGGCAGGGGAGCCACTTTTTATTTTGATTTGCCTTTAATAACAAAAGCCAAAGATTAAGAATCAATAGCAATTAAAAAAGGCGATACTATTATAAGTATCGCCTTTTGATTATAGCTAATAAGTTATTACCTCATTCCGCCTATCACACTGGCAAATTTACTTTCATAATCTTTTGCCTGCCCTTGCAATTTGCCGGCTAAGGCAGTTTGATGATTGTCTTTTGCTAAATCAGCCATCGCATTTATTAATTGGATACTAAAGGCAATATCACGTGGGTTTAGCGTACCCGCATTACTTTGCAGCATAGTATAATCATAATCTAACTGATCGGTAAGGTAATTATCAATACTGGTAGCAAATTTTGCACCTAATACCAGGTCATGTAACTGGTAAGCGGTTTGTGCGAGGAAGAATTTACTATCGGCAATCCTGATATCAATGTTAAGGTCAGGCATTACATCGTCATATTTATGCATTACTTTTAAGGCAAGATCTGGATGACCTTGTTTTATTAAGTTTTGCGCCAGATCAAGAAAAGTAGAGATCATTACCGGGTAAAACATGGTTGTTGATTCATGATCCAAATAACGTGCAGTTTTAAAATTGCCGAACTTAAATTTGTTCATCACATTATTATACATTACCATGGTATTTGCCTTCGCTAACTGATCCTTAGTTGTAGTGTCCGGTTTAAGCGGCATCAGGTGATAAACAAATCCTTCCTTGTATAAATAAGGCTGCAGGCCAATCATATTTTCGCCTCCAACAGTAACCGTAAAGCAGATAGGCCTTTTCCAGTTATTGTGAGCTAATATATCCATCATAGCCAGGTTATCTTTCATTACATAGTTAGAGGTGTATTTAAACCTTAAGGTATCTGTAATATTTTTTTCCTGATCAGCGGGTACTACGCCGTATTTGATTATATCAGTAGCGTTAGCACCAATTTTTATGTTCTTTGTTGGCAAATAGTTAGCATAATCTCCGCTTTGATATTGCACCATAGTACGCTTATCATCAGATGAGATAAAATCAAATACATCCTTTACGTCAATATAGCCGGGTATCTTAGCATCATTATAATAGATCACATCGCGTACACCTTCTTTATATTTATCATAAGGCATGGTAATAGGCAAAGGTTCCGACTGGTTCATCTTTCTTTGCATCTGGCGAATGTACCAATCGCCGGTAAACAAGCTAAGGTTTACTATGCGCACGTCAGGGCGAATATTTTCCACCTCCTGGTCATACCATAAAGAGTAGGTATCATTATCACCATAGGTAAATAAAATAGCGTTTGGCGGGCAGGAGATCAAATAATTATAAGCCATGTCATGAGGTGTCATTTTAGTTGAACGGTCATGGGCTTTCCACTCTTGTTTTGCTAATACAACAGGAGCTGCCAGCAGGCAAATAATTGTGGATGCGATTGCTGCAGTTTGCCCGTTTATTTTTTTGCTCATATAATCAGCAATGGCAATTACGCCAAGGCCTATCCAAATTGCAAAGGCATAAAACGAACATACATAGGAGTAATCCCTCTCGCGGGGTTGTATAGAAGGCTGGTTAACATATATAATAATGGCCAGGCCGGTAAAAAACCATAATAGCGCAACTATTAAGGCGTCCTTTTTCTTACGGTTAAAATGGTATACCATACCCAATAAACCAATAATCAGCGGCAACGCAAATAATGGCGTATAGGTAGTGCCATGTAATATGTTTTGGGGCAAATGCCTTGCGCTATCAAAAATGCCGCTGGTCCAGTCACCATCTACATAACCATGAAAGCCGCCCATTTGCTGCTGCCCGTCCATATCATTAATGCGGCCAACAAAATTCCAAAAGAAGTACCTGAAATACATCTGGTAGGTTTGCCAGCTCAGAAAAAAGCCTATATTATTTATAAATGTCGGGCTTTCGGTTTCCCCCATTTGCATCCATTGCCTGTAAAATTGAGGGTCCTGATTTTCCTGGCTGTACATACGCGGGAAAACAGTGGTATGGTCATAAACATAATCTTGTTTTTTACCTGCCGCCTCATATTTGGTTGTCCCTTTTCTGTATATAGTGCTGCCTTCAGTTTGATCAATAACTTTAGCATCAAAATAAGGACCGGTTATTAAAGGTGTTGATCCGTATTGATCCCTGTTTAAATAGCTGTTTAATGTAAATGCATTATCGGGGTGGGTATTATCAAGATTAGTGTTAGCAGTGGCACGGATAGGAATATATACAAACGAACTATAGCCAAAATAAATAAATGATATACATAAAAGGGCAAGGTTTAATGTAGCTTTATTGTTGCGTATACTGTAAACAATACCAAATATCAATAAACCGATAAGTATTAAAAAGAATACAAATGCACCGGTGCCAAAGCCTAAGCCAAGGGTGTTAACAAAAAACAGGTCGAAATAAGCGGCTAATTTTATCGTGAATTGCCTGATACCAAATTGAACGGTACCCAATATTGCAATACTTACCAAAAATGCGATAACGCCGGTTTTAACCGTAATGTTTTTGCTGCGGCGGAAATAATAAACAAACCCTATAGCCGGTATAGTTAACAGGTTTAGCAGGTGTATACCTATAGATAAACCTATCACATAAGCTATAAAAACCAGCCATTTATCTGCTCCGGGCTCATCTGCATGAGCATCCCATTTTAAAATGGCCCAAAAAACCAATGCTGTACAAAATGATGACCAGGCAAACACAATGGTTTCAACTGCAGAGAACCAGAATGTATCGGTATAGGCAAAGGCAAGCGCGCCTACCAACCCGGCGCCCATTATTAAAATGATGCGTTGCTTGTGTCCAATATCATGACGTGTAAGTAGTAATTTCTTAGCAAGTGCGGTTATGGTCCAGAAAAGGAACATAACAGTAGCCCCGCTTACCAACGCCGAACCCATATTTGTAAAATAAGGCACTTTAGTATTATCACCTAAAGAAAGCAGGGAAAACAGCTTGCCCAGCATGGCAAACAACGGATAACCGGGCTGGTGTGAAACTTGCAAACGGTAGGCGCAGGATATAAATTCACCGCAATCCCAAAAACTTACAGATGGTTCTAATGTTAAAATATAGGTAACAGAGGCTATAACAAAGCAAAGCCAGCCTAACAGGTTATTGATTTTTTTGTATTGCATTGATTACAAGTAAATGGTTTTTATTTTGCCGGGCAAATATCAGGATTTTTATAACTTTTTTTTAAATATAAAAGGCATAGATTAATAAATTTAACACAAATTAACTTTGTGCTATCTTATAAGCTTTCAAATATAGTAATTAGTTGTTAAGTGAGTAGTAAACGAAAGATGGGAGGTTTTGAACAACAGCACCAACATACTAATCTAATAATCTCCAATACAGTCAACAAATTTTTATCTTGTCAAAAAATAACACTTAATTTGCTGCCTATGCAAAAAAACTGCTGCCTATCCTTTAAAAACCTGTTGTTGCTTTTAGGGTTTATCCTTTTTTTTACAAATGGAAGTTTAGCGCAAGCTGTTTATTTACCTTATTCTTATCAGTCTAACCAAAAGTTTGATGCTGAACTATATACAACTAAAAGTTCAACTCATACTTCGCTTAAACCTTATTTGATTGATAGTACACTATTAGCCAGGTATAATGCGGAGATGCAGCTTGGGGTTGATAGTAGTCATAAAAGCTGGCTTACCCGAAAATTATTTAATGAACATTTGTTTGATGTAAAAACAAAGGAATATACTTTTTATGGTGATTATTTACCCGATTTACAAATTGGGCGGGATATTTCAGGTAAAAAAAACACTTCTTTAAATACCCGGGCGTACCAGTTTGGTGGAACGGTTGGCACAAAGTTTTTCTTTTACACCAGCGGGTTTGAAAATCAGGGTACATTCCCGGCTTATTATGATGCTGTAGTTAACAGTCACCATTTTGTTCCGGGCCAGGCTTATGACAGGAGCTTTGGTAAAAACTCTAAAGATTGGTCATTTGCTACCGCTATTCTCTCCTATACACCTATTAAGCAATTAAATATAACATTAGGGGAGGATAAAACATTTATTGGAGATGGCTACCGGTCATTACTATTATCAGATTATGCAGCCGCCTATCCGTTATTGCGTTTAACAACAAATTTAGGTAAAGTACAGTACATGGCTATGTGGGCCTATATGGGAAGTTTGGATGCTAAAAAGTTTGACACATTTGGCAGTAACAGGCGCAAGTGGGGAATGTTTCATTACCTGGATTGGAACGTGACTAACAGGTTATCACTTGGTTTTTTTAACGCGTTAATTGCCGCTGAAACTGATGATTATGGTCACTTGCATGGGTTTGATATTAATTATGTTAATCCCGTATTGTTAGTAGGCTCATTAGGCCCTTCAACCCCAATACCTGATAATACTTTTTGGGGCTTTACAGGTAAATACAAAATATTTGATAAAGCAGCCTTTTATGGCCAGTTTTTACTTGATCAGTATAATTCAAATAGCAGCAATGCCAGCACCTACGGATATCAATTAGGCGTACGCGGGGCCGACCTGTTTAAAGTAACTGATCTTAACTATATTGTTGAATATAATACCGTTAAGCCATATACTTATACAGGCAGTCAGCTTATTACCAGTTATACACAATATGATGAACCATTGGGAGACCCACTGGGAGCAAATTTTAAGGAACTGATTGGTATCCTAAATTATTCTATAGGTAAGTTCGATTTTCAGGGCCAGGTAAATTATGCAAGGTATCAGATCAATTCATTGGGCCAGAATATTGGAATGAATATAACACCGCCCTACATTCCTCCAGCCTATAATAGATACGCAACTTCAACAAATACAGGGCCGGCAATAAATGCTAATTTAAAATATGCTGAAGGCACGGTATCCTACCTGGTAAACCCTAAATACAATTTGCGCCTGGAACTGGGCGCATTATACCGGGACGAATCCAGCAGCTTGGGCAATCAAAAAACAATGCTGCTAACTTTTGGGTTAAGAAGCACTTTCAGAAACCTGTATCATGATTTTTAGTGCTCAGCAGGCACTATTAAATTTTAATGATCTTATCATTTTTCGCAGGTTTCTGGTTCTTATGTTCAAGAAGCATAGGCAATAGTTTAATAATACCTATTAACGCGCCGGCTACAATGGTCATCGCTTTAAAAGCAAAATGTACAAACGGCTTCATTACTTCCCAGTTTTCCTGCCTTGTTTGTTGTGTACGAGGTTGATCAACTTCCACTCTTTTTATTACTTTACCTGACATAGCAATTTGTTTTATCTATCAATAATATAATTGATTTAAAAGCAATTTGTTTGCACTTTATCCCTATATCGGTATTTAAAGCTAAGTTGTTTTTTTCTTCAGGGTAATTACCGTTATCTCCGGCCATATCCCTAACCGGCCTGAAAATGCGAGGAAGCCGAAGCCGCGGTTTACATACAGATACCTGTTTTTTTCGTTCACCAAACCGGCCCAGTCTAAATACCGGTATTTTACCGGGCTCCATCTAAAACCAGCTGTTTCTACACCAAATTGCGCGCCATGCGTATGGCCAGAAAGGGTAAGGTGAATATTTGCAGGATGATACCTTACTTTTTCTTCCCAGTGGGTAGGATCATGCGATAGCAGTATCTTAAAAGCGTTCTTATCCACACCCTGCAATGCTTCATCAAGATTACCCATTTGTATAAAGCCACGCCCCCAGTTTTGAACACCGGCAAGTGAAATTTTTTGCCCTCCTTTTTCAATAACCACATTTTCATCCAATAAAAGGCGATAGCCCAAATTTTTATGATGTTGTTTTAGTTTATCCAAATTAGCAGCCTTTTCCTGTTCGCTATTCCATTCGATATAATCACCATAATCATGATTGCCTAATATGGAAAATTGCCCGTAAGGAGCTTTTAACTGGCTAAAATCAGCAATGTAGGGTTCTATTTCCCCGGCGGTATTGTTTACCAAATCGCCGGTGAAAACAAATAAATCACTTTTTTGGGCCTGCGCTAAATTAATTCCGCGTTGAACTGCCGCGGTATTATCAAAACTACCCGCATGAACATCAGATAATTGAGTGATCGTAAAACCGTGAAAAGCATCAGGCAGATCATCAAAATACAAAGTTTCCCTATGCACCTTATAATCATACTTGCCTTTAATCATAGCGTACAAAAACCCGGTAAGCGGAAACGCTGCAACCAAAACCGCTATTTCGCTGATAAATTTGCGCCGCCCGGGAAAATAGGGCGTATTTGCAGGTATGTCTTTTTTACCTATATGATTGAAAATACCGGCTATAAAGCGGCCCAGGTCGCCCAGGGATAATATGATGACAAAGAATATTTTAGTAATAAAAAATGTAAGGAACAAGCTTAACATCCATTCATGAAAAGGAGTCATGCCCTGCGCCGTGCTAAAGCTGCCAAAACCTGATATAAATATAACAGTTACGCCTACAGAAATAAGCAGGAAACCATATAGTACAACCTGGCGGCCACGTTGTGATTGCCAATCGGCAGTAAGCGTTTTTAAGCCCGAAAAAACATACCAATCCAATAACAGGCTTATTACTGCAATAGTTGAAAATAATTTAACAAAACCACCGTGCATAGTTGATGAATAAGCGCGCAATTTAAAAAAGGAAAGGTAATTAAAGCGTAAAAATGCGGCTATTATAAGGTTAGTGTCTATTATGTTACATAAAAAAACTCCGGAGTTTTATCCGGAGTTTTTTTTTATTAGCGATGATGTACAACTACAACATTTCTACGGTGGTAAGGACGGTGCCAGCGATGATGTACTACTGCAACTCTACGACGGTGTGGATGACCGCCAATTCTTACGTTAATTTGCGCTTCGGCACTTCCAAATGTTAAAACGGCAACTAAAGCCATTATTGAGATTTTTAAATACTTCATTTCTTAATTTTAATTATTGTGAATTTTTAGCAGATGATAATTAATAGTGATGTTCGTTATCAATGATGATCATGGTCATCGTGATGATCTATCCTGCTTCTTCTGTGTTCTCTATATCGAACTGAACAGCTTGAAATGGCTACAGAAGCAAAAATTAGCAGTGTGACTGTTTTAAAAAAATACTTTTTCATAGCAAAAAAAATAAAATTAATTCTGTAGATGTAAGTTTATGAACCCCCCTAATCATAAAATGTTTTATATTTAAATGTATGTTTAAGATTTGTTACACAAAGCTTAGTCTTGTTAGAATTTAAATTGGAGAGCTGTTAAATACTTCGGATATTGATAAAATATTCAATTATCTAATTATTATTAAAAATGTTAAACCCTAACGGAGCTGTAAGCCTTAATTGGAGTGAAACGGGTGTGGTTACCATCAGTTTTTATCATCCGGCACAAAATTCATTACCTGCTTATTTATTGAATGAGCTAACCCACCAAATTAAAATTGCCGGTAAAAATGAAAAAACAAGGGTTATTATATTAAAAAGCGAAGGTGACCGCACGTTTTGCGCAGGTGCAAGTTTTGACGAAATTTTGCAAATAAAAGATAAGGAAGCCGGCGCTGCATTCTTTTCGGGTTTTGCAAGGGTGATTAATGAGTGCCGTAAATCGCCTAAGATCATTATTGGGCGTATACAAGGTAAAGCGGTCGGTGGTGGGGTAGGCCTGGCAGCTGCCGCCGATTATTGTTTAGCTACCGAAGCGGCATCCATAAAGCTAAGCGAACTGGCTATTGGCATTGGGCCGTTTGTTATTTCACCTGCGGTGATACGTAAGGTTGGATTACCTGCATTTTCCCAATTAACCATCCGGGCCAGTGATTTTCAAACCGCGCAATGGGCAAAAGATAAAGGTTTGTATAATGAGGTATATGCTGATATCAGTAGTTTGGATACTGCTGTAAACATTCTTGCCGAAAAATTGGCGTCTTATCACCCGGAAGCGCTTACCGGTTTAAAACAAATATTATGGGAAGGCACAGAGAATTGGGATACCCTGCTGCATGAACGTGCTGCAATAAGCGGTGAGTTAGTGCTTTCAGAATTTACACAGCAGGCTTTACAGCAGTTTTTGGAAGGAAAGAAATAACATGCAGACTTTACGAACCCTTAAAATTTTGTAGCTATTGGTATACTACAAAAAGAGGCTGTTCTATGATCAGCCTCTTTTTTAAATCAATTAATGTATGATTCTGGTAGGAAAAGTTTAAAAAAATTATACCTGGAGATGTAACGCAGGTTTAATATTCTGGTTTACCCTAAACAGGTTAGCTGCATCATATTTTGCTTTAATGGAAGCTAATTTTTCATAATTATCCCCATAAGTCGCTTTAATCCGGTCTTCGCCTTCCTCCATCATAAAGTTTACATAAGCACCACCTGCCGAATAAGGGTGCAATGCTTCCCAGTAATCCTTTGCCCATTTGGTGATCTTATCATTATTAGCCGGATCGGGATCTATCCCTGCAATTACCATGGCCCATGTTGCGTTGCGATAACTCCATGCGGTATCCTTATTACTTATTCTGGAAGCAGCGCCATTAATTGGATACAGATGCATAGTTGAAAGCAATGTAGGCAGCTGTGTTCCATACTTTAAATGTTGAGCTATAGCCTCATCGCCTATTTCGTTTACAAAATCAGCTTTCCAATACCAGTTTAATCCGGGCGGCATCAGTGCATCAAACATACTGTTTAATGCCGGAACAGGAAGGGGGGCCACAAAATCAAGGGCAGGTTTTCTAAAATTACGGATAGGTTCAAAAACCTTTTCAGCTCTTTCCATGTCACCACTGTAGCACCACACTATGCCGCACATATTTTTTGTATGCAAATGTTCCGGAAAAGGAGGTCCGGGAGGAACACAAAGAAAAGCGAAAAACCCACTAAGCTCATCAGGAGCACTTTTAATCAGGTCCTGGTACCATCTTAACACATCTTCAGTCTCATCCAATTCCCACAGCATTGGCCCGCCATATACAGTACTTAGAGGATGCAGCCTGAATACAAAAGAAGTAACTACTCCAAAGTTACCGCCGCCGCCGCGAAGTGCCCAGAAAAGATCTTTGTTGGTTGTGTCATTGGCCTTCACAAAGCTGCCGTCGGCCAGTACTATATTTGCTTCAAGCACATTGTCAATGGCAAGGCCATAATGCCGCGTAAGATGCCCAAGGCCTCCGCCCAGCGTAATACCACCTATTCCCGTGGTAGAAAAAATTCCGCTGGGGGTAGCCAGGCCAAATGCATGTGTAGCATGATCAACATCACCCAAAGTACAACCTGCTTCTACCCATGCCGTTTTAGCAGCAGGGTCAACATTCATACCCTTCATCTGCGATAGGTCAATTACCAATCCATTATCGCATATACCCAGGCCGCCGCCATTGTGGCCACCGCTTCTTATTGCTGTAAGCAGATCATTTTCTCTTGCAAAATTTACTGTCGTTATTACATCAGCTACATCCACACATTTAGCTATCAATAAAGGGCATTTGTCTATCATACCATTATACACTTTGCGTGCAGTATGATAATCGTCATCATGAGGCTGAATCAACCTCCCTCGTAGGGCTTGTTTCAGTTGGGTGATTTTGTCTTCCGGTAACATAACTTCTTTCTTTAAATTGATGAAAAAATATTAAAACCATGTAGTAGTTCCAAGATCCTGCTTATTCATTGTGCAGATTCCTTTAATGCTACCATCGCTTCCCCCAAGTGTTGTATTCCCCGATGTTATCCAGATGCAGTATTCATTGTTTTCAAGCCCGGCTTTAAAATAAGGTACCGGCACGGATAGCAGATCCTGCTTTGTTTCGTAGAAATGACAAAAATGTGTACCCCAGGGAATATCTCCGATCACGTTAATACCGGTTGGCTTAAGCCTTTGAGTCATGAATAGGGGCTTGCTTTCAGCGATAAGGCAAGTTAAACATTTTATATACTATTATAATTAATAATATAATATATTTCTTATTAGTAAAACTTATGCGCTCGCTTAAGAAACTGGCTCAAAAGGGGCAGCTTTTTGTTTTTCGGGATGTCTTTTTGTAATTTAAGGCATGGGAAGAGAGAAATCAACAAAAGTTGTCTTTAAGCCATATGAACCCGATGGTTACCTGATGCGTCTCAAATTGAGCATACCCCCAAATTTATCATTACAGGCTTTCTTCCTAATGGGGTAATTCAAACTCAAGCAAAATAAAAAACCGCCTCACATTATAATTATGAGACGGCTTCTTTTTTCACCAACCCCTTCTGTAAACGCGATAAGGGCGGCGGTAATATGACCTTTCATCGTGACGGTAAAATCTTCTTTCATCATGACGGTAAAATGGCCTTCCATAATGACGGTAAACCGGCCTTTCATAATATTCGTGGTAAGCATAAGGATGATAATATTCAGGGCCATTATAATCATAAGGGCGTTCTACAATTACCCTTTGATACCGGGCTGGATAGCCGATTCTAACACCAAAACTAACTTGTGCATTTGCAAATTGTATGGAAAAAATCAGGGCTATTGCTATAACGGAAATTTTGATAATTTTCATAACCTATATTATTAATATATATTAATATGACGGCTGAAAAATAATAAGGTTTAATATTTTTTTGATATTTCTTAGTCGGCCTCGTACATCCTGAGGCGGTTTTTTAAGCCCTGGGTATCTTCCTGCAGTTGTTCAATTTTTTCTAATAAGTGTGTAATGGCCTCTATACCAGGAATATTTATTTCCAATTCATTATGCAGGCGTATCATTTTTTCCAGTTTTTGCAACTCACTTTCGGGTATATAAGTGGTTTCATTAATAAAGGTGATCTGTACCAGTCCGGCATCTTTTAATGAGTTGATAAAAGTATATTCCACCTGGTGGTACATGCAAAAATCGTTGGCTGCTATTAAATGCTCTGTTTTCATGGTCTTGTAATTAAAATCAGGATTTAGCTAATTCTTCAAACAATTTTTTTTGTCGTTCAGTAAGGTTTACCGGTATTTGTATTTCATAAGTGAGGTATAAATCGCCAAATTCGTTCTCCTTTTTATAAACCGGTAATCCTTTACCTTTCAGCTTCACTTTTGTGCCATTTTGTGTTTCGGGCTTTACTTTCACCTTTACTTTACCGGTAAGGGTATCTGCAGTTATTTCGCCTCCTAATACTGCCGTATATAAGTCAAGCTTTACCGTATTATACAAATCGCTGCCATTTCGTTTAAACCTTGGATCATCAGCTACCAAAAATTTAATATACAGGTCGCCTGCCGGTCCGCCATTGGTACCTGGTCCTCCATGACCTTTAATTTTTATAGTTTGCCCATTTTCAATCCCAGCCGGAATTGTTATGCGAATATTTTTGCCGTTAACGGTAAGGGTTTTTTTATGCGTTTCGCTGACCTCTTTTAAATCAAGATGCAGTTCGGCATTATAATCCTGGCCGCGATATTTAGCTTGCCGCCCGCTGCCGCCCGAACGCTGCCCAAACATGGATTGGAAGAAATCAGAGAAATCCTCTCCTCCAAAATTACCGCCCTCAAAGTCTTCAAAGCCACCGCCTTGTCCGCCATAGCTGTATTGTTGCCGCCCCTGTTGCCTGGCTTGTTGTTGAGCCCGTTCATATTCCTCACCATGTTGCCAGTTTTCGCCATACTGATCATACTTTTTGCGTTTTTCCGGATCGCTTAGTACTTCATTAGCTTCATTTAGCTGTTGAAACTTTTTATTAGCTTCCGTGTTATTCGGGTTCAGATCTGGATGATATTTTCGCGCCAGCTTTCGATAAGCATTTTTAATGTCTTTTTCCGATGCATTTTTGGCAACGCCTAATGTTTGGTAATAGTCTATAAATGCCATTTTTATTGAATGGTTATTGTTAGATAGATGAAGTGATTAAGCCGGATTATTGATTAGATTACCACTCACATTATCAATCAACCAACTTATTCAACACTTAATAAACCACTTGGTTTTTATAAACCAATTAAGATAGTTTACCAAATATCAGTAAGGCGGGTGCGGGCGCGTTTAATATAGTTGCGTATGTCAAGCACAATGCCCGCAAATAAATAAACGATAAGGGGGAATCCTACAGCCAGAAATGAAGAATAAATAAAAAACAACCTGATTTTAGAGATAGAAATATGAAAGCGCTCGCCCAGGTAGGTGCAAACACCGAAAGAATATCGCTCAAAAAATGTTATTACCCGCTGTAACATGTTATGCCAACTTTAATATTTTATTACCAACCCCGCATTGCAGGCATTTTTTATAATTACAATAATAGTTTTTTAATTCCAATAAGGCCTGTGATTCAAATGCAGAATTTGCTTTTATGCCCAGGCTATCAAAATCAGCTATAATATTATTCTGTTCGCCGGGTAAACTCTCCAATAATTTTAAACTGCGATCCATAAAATGCTGTAGCTGATGATACTTGCCATAGCTAAACAAAAATAAAGCTAAAGTGTTTAATAATAAAATATCAACTGATGCCTGCCCCAAATTTTTAGCAACCGGTTTTGATTGCTTATCAAAACGATAATGATCTTCCCAATAAGGGTTAACTTTTATATCGGTAAACAAATTTTGCAAACCCTTTACATCCCGTGTATCCAATACTTTTGAGAACAAGTGGTTAGCGTTAACAATCAGCGCGGCGAATTGCGCCAGTCTGATGGTAGGGAAGTTTTGCGGGCGCAACCGCATAAATTTCCATAAATGATTTTCAAGGGGGGTAAGGTTATACTTTTTAAGTAAAAAGTTGTATTCTTTTTTCAGCCTTTGCGGGTAGTTATCTGTAAAATCTTCATGTAAAAAACCTGCCTGTCCAAATAGTAAAGCTTCAATTTGCAGCGGGTTATTTTTGTGTTTGGCCAGTATGTTTTGCGGTAATGATCTGGCCAACAATTCAAATGGTAACGAGTTGGTTTTAAAGCCAAAGTTAGCGGCTAAAAACTGGTAAAAAGTTTCTTCCCAATCGCCCCGGTTAATTTGCAACGCGGCAATTACCGCTGCTGATTTCTTTTCCAGCCGTTCAATCAATACCCTTGTAAACCAGGTGCGCAGTGTAAAGTCATCCAGCTTACCAATGCTTGCTTCGCAGGGAATAATAACCTGGTTGCCAAATACCAGGTTATGGTAGCGGCTATGCAATTCATCGGGTATGCGGTTTTGAAGTTCAAGTGCAGGTATAAGCCGGCCATTGGGCAATATTACCGGTTCATCATCACGGTAAACTACATGCAGAATTACATTATCATAAGCATTATCAATAGAGTGATTGTGCTTTTTCCAGTCGGAAGAGGAGAGGTGCAGCTCTACATTTCCTGCCCACATCGTTTCACCAATTTTAATTCTCGCGTTCTGAAAGTCTGGTCCCGAATCTGTATTATGCATTCCTGCCGAATAAATCTCTATGGCATCACCGTTAACAGTTTGCAGTCCGGCACCATCAAACAATCGGAACTTCCACACATAATGCAAAAAATCTTCGGTAAAAAGCATTAACTAAGATAGGGATTTTAATTGGAAGTTAAATAGCTGATTAAGTATCTGTTAAAACCGTATAGCGCCTTTTTCTGTCTTATAAGTATGAATTTAATAGGATATTATCGCAACCTATTATGACCTGGTGTCGTAATAACAGTAATTTTTATTGGTTTATTGATTGGGAAGGGCATCGGCCCGGACGTTTTGTATTAACCTTAACAGCCTATGCAAACTACATTAATTATTAAAGAAGAAGAATTAACAGAACTATTAAAGCTTATTAAATTCAATAATAGCTTAGAATCGGTTTATTGGCAATTAAGAAGTATTGAAGATAAAACCACCCATGTTACAACTTCTATAGGAAATTAATAATCCGGCTACCGATTTAATAGTAAAGCGGGGCATATCTTAGATTAAGCCCGGTATTACAAATACCAGGGTACACAGCCTGGCAAAGGGATATATTGCCGGATAACAAGGTATAGCCTTGTATGGTACCCGGTATGGACTGAACATGTTGGTTAATACTTATATTTATAAGCAAATACAACTATAATGTTCATGGAAACCATCACCAAAACCACCGGCTATCGTATCAAATCAATTATTGGCGGGTCATTAGGTAATTTGGTGGAATGGTACGATTGGTACGTATATTCAGCTTTCTCTTTATATTTCGCTTCAGCATTTTTTCCTTCAGGTAATCAAACAGTACAGCTATTAAATACGGCGGGCATATTTGCCATTGGTTTTTTAATGCGCCCCATAGGTGGCTGGATTATGGGTACATATGCAGATAAGAAAGGCCGTAAAAGGGCGCTTACCTTATCGGTATTGTTGATGAGCATTGGTTCGTTAATCATCGCCGTTACGCCTGGATACCGGCAAATAGGGGTTGCGTCACCTGTGCTTTTAGTTTTGGCGCGTATTATACAGGGCTTAAGCGTTGGTGGTGAATATGGCACCAGCGCCACTTATTTAAGTGAAATGGCTACCCAAAAGCACCGGGGATTTTATTCCAGCTTTCAGTATGTAACGCTAATTATGGGACAACTGATAGCGTTGGGCGTATTGGTTTTATTGCAGCGGGTTTTTTTAACAGAACAGCAACTGCATCAATGGGGCTGGCGCATTCCGTTTGGTATTGGCGCTTTATTAGCCGTAACTACCCTATATCTGCGGCGTAGCTTGCAGGAATCTGCTTCTTTTAAAGATAACGACGAAACCAAAGCAGCGGCCCGGGGAACGCTAAAAGCATTAATGGCCCATCCAAAAGCGGTATTCACCGTAATTGGATTAACCCTGGGCGGAACAATAGCCTTTTATACTTTCACCACTTATATGCAAAAGTTTTTGGTGAATACTTCTGGCTTTTCCAAAAGCAGCGCTACGCTGATATCGACATTAACATTAGTAGTTTTTATGCTGGTGCAACCACTGTTTGGCTTACTGTCTGATAAAATAGGGCGCAAGCCCTTACTGATTGGTTTTGGTGTGTTAGGTGCAATAACTACCGTGCCCATATTAACCACACTGGGAGATACAAAAGATGTTTGGGTAGCCTTTGCCTTAATAATGGGTGCGCTTATTATTACAAGCGGTTATACCTCTATTAACGCGGTGGTTAAGGCCGAACTTTTTCCGGCTAATGTTCGTGCGCTGGGTGTTGGTTTTCCCTATGCTATAGCTGTATCCTTGTTTGGCGGAACGGCTGAATACCTTGCCCTGCTGTTTAAAAATAAAGGCCACCAGGAATGGTTTTACTGGTATGTTACCGTTTGTATCACGCTATCGCTGGTGATGTACCTCACCATGAATGATACTAAAAAGCACTCTAAAATTGAGGAGGAATAGGTATTATTATGCGGATATCAGGGTAGATATAATATTAATGCTTAAAGCCACTATAGCTGTATTAAAAGCAAAGGAAATTAAGCCATGCATCCAGGCCAGCCGGCGTATTTGTCGCGATGATATCTCTACATCCGATACCTGGAACGTCATGCCGATAACAAATGAAAAGTATATAAAATCGAGGTAGTCTGGTTCGTTTCCGCCTGGAAATTCGAGGCCTCCACCTGGTCTGGTTTCACCCTCGTCGGTATCAATATCACAATATAAGTGTGCATAACGCAAAGCAAAAATGGTATGTACCAGCCACCATGATATAAACACCGATCCCATCGCCAATAGTATATGGGTGGTAATTGTTTTTTCGCCATGGCCTTTAGTAGATGTTAATAAAAATAAAATAGCGCCTAAACTTACCACCGCTGCCACAATTACGAATAAAAATAAAACCGTACGGCTGGAGTCCTGCAAACGAGCTATTTTTTTTACTTCGCGGGGATGTGAAGAAAGGATGATTATCCAATCCATAATAATAATGGATAAACTAAAGCTTATCCATATAATTAGGATAGTAGACGGAACGGAATAATGACCCCGGATGAAGAAAAAAACGATTACAGTTATAACTAATGAAATTAACAGACGATAATGGGTATCTAAACGAAAAAGTATATTGGGCCTGATAGATCTCATAAACTATTGTTTTAGGAGGGGTGTTATTTTATAGGTATAATTAATAGATTATATATTGCCATGAACTAATCAATAATTTCAGCTACACGGCCTATCTGCCCGTCTTCTAACCGTACCTTTATACCACGTGAATGATAGGCTGAACTGGTAAGCAGGTCTTTTACAACGCCCCGCGTTCTTTTACCCGACCGCTGATCTTTTTTAAGGATGATGTCAACTTCAAGTCCCGGGTATATATCGTTTCGGTTTTGTCCGTTCATTTTTAATATGAAAGATGATGTTATTCCACCTTCAGAATTTTCCTGATTTTACAGATCAAAAGGAGATTTGTTTTAATCTTATTTAACCAATTGCTTAATTGCTTTATCTACTTTATCAAAATTGAAACTATTCAGCAGCATCTCCATCGCCGCAGTTATCTGCTTATTGCCTAAATTACCAATACTGCCTTCATGGGTATGATTAACCTGTTTATCAGGGTTGAAATTGCCCTGCTCAATAGCTAAACCTACCTGTTTATATGCATCACGGAATGGTGTGCCATTTAATACCAGGCGGTTAACTTCTTCCACACTAAAAAGATAAGCGTATTTAGGGTCATCCAGAATATCTGTTTTTACCGTAATATTTTGCAGCATGAAGGTGGCCATATGCAGACAGTTTTTCAGATCTGTAAAAGCGGGGAACAGCAGTTCTTTAAGCAACTGTAATTCGCGGTGGTAGCCTGAAGGAAGGTTGGTAGTTACCATAGCCACATCATTTGGCAGGGCTTGCAGGCGGTTACATTTACCCCGCATAATTTCCCATACATCCGGGTTTTTTTTATGCGGCATAATACTGCTGCCGGTCGTCAAAGTATCGGGGTAGCTTACAAAGGCAAAGTTTTGACTTAAATATAAGGCCTGATCCATGGCCATTTTAGCCAGCGTTGCCGCAATGGACGACAGCGCCTGCGCAATGATCCTTTCGGTTTTACCACGCCCCATTTGGGCGTAAACAACGTTATAATTCAGCCCGTCAAAACCTAATAGCTCTGTAGTTAAAGTTCTGTTTAAAGGAAACGATGAGCCATAGCCCGCAGCCGAGCCTAAAGGATTTTTATTGGTGATTTTATAAGCCGCCAGTACCAGTTCTAAATCATCGGCCAAACTTTCTGCATAAGCGCCAAACCAAAGTCCGAACGAGGAAGGCATAGCTACCTGCAAATGGGTATAGCCGGGTAATAAAACGTTTTTATGTTTTTCGCTTAGTTCAATCAGCAGGCGAAACAATGCTTCAGTTTCTTCTACTACCTGTTGTAGCTCATGCCTGAAAAATAGCTTCAGGTCAACCAGTACCTGGTCGTTACGTGAGCGGCCGCTATGAATTTTCTTGCCTGCATCGCCAATGCGCTGGGTAAGCAGCAGCTCTACTTGTGAATGCACATCCTCTACGCCTGGTTCAATGGCAAAATTGCCTTTTTGAATGTCAGCATAAATGCTTTTTAATTCCGTTTGAACCAGCTGCAGATCTTCGGCGCTCATTAAACCAATGCTTTGCAGCATTTCAGTATGTGCCAAAGATCCTAATACATCAAAAGCAGCCATTTGATGGTCAAACTCGGTATCACGGCCAACGGTAAAGTTTTCTACCAGTTCATTTACAGTAACAGACTTTTGCCATATTTTACTCATGATACAAATATGCTATAAATATTTTATTGATGATTAATCTCCCAACGTCATTGCGAGGTACGAAGCAATCTCTAATGAGATAGGGCGGATAACTGGCCTGGCCGATTGCATGTGTAAAGATTGCTTCGTACCTCGCAATGACGTCGGAGTTTATCGGAATTTAGATAATAAACAATTTTTTCCAGCATCGCTATATACAATTCAATACCTTCCTTAATCTCATCTACATACACAAACTCATCAGCAGTATGTGAGCGGGCAGAATCACCGGGGCCTACTTTGATGGATGAAATATCAAGCAACGACTGATCAGATGTGGTAGGGGAGCCATAGGTAGTTCTTCCTAAGGCTATGCCTGCCTGAACGATTGGGTGTTTACGATCAATGGAAGATGGTTTCAGGCGGATGGACCGTGGCGTTACTTCGCAGTGTACGTGCTGGCGAATGATCTCCAATACTTCTTCATTGCGATATGCATCAGTCACCCGTACATCTACTGTAAATGTACAGCTGGCGGGCACCACATTATGCTGCGAACCGGCATTGATAATAGTTACCGACATTTTTATCGGTCCAAAAATATCAGACTCTTTAGGGAAACGGAAAGTACGGAACCATTCAATATCCTTCAAGGCTTTGTATATGGCATTGTCACCTTCCTCGCGTGCAGCATGGCCTGCTTTGCCATACGCAACACAATCCAGTACCATAAGGCCCCGTTCAGCAATAGCGAGCTGCATTTGAGTGGGCTCGCCAATAATACCAAAATTAAGCTCACCTAATTCGGGGATGATGAGTTCTAAACCATTAACGCCAGAAATTTCTTCTTCGGCAGTTGTAGCCAGGCAAAAATTATATTTCAGGTCCTGCTTGTCATAAAAATACAGGAAAACAGCGATTAATGATACCAGGCAGCCGCCCGCGTCATTGCTGCCTAATCCGTAAAGTTTGCCGTCTTCCGTTTTAGCATCAAAAGGATCGCGGGTATAACCTGAATTTGGTTTTACGGTATCATGATGTGAGTTAAGCAAAATAGTGGGTTTAGCTGCATCAAAATGCTTGTTCCATGCCCACAGGTTATTCATTTTACGCTGTGGGGTGATACCATGCGTATGTAAAAATTGTTCGATCAGATCTGCTGTTCTGTCCTCTTCTTTACTGTAGGATGGGATAGATATAAGTTGCTGTAACAGTTGTACTGCCTGCTGAAATAGTGTGTTTATGTCCGTCATACGGGTAGAATATATTCCCTTTAACGGCAAAAGTAGGGTTTTTTGTTTAATGAAGCATTATTGAGGAACGAAGCAATCTATGCGAAGGCTCATCCATATTACTTTGTGTTGTTGATAAGAAAATGCGGACTGCCTGGCACACAATCATTCTGTTCATTGTTTGTCCACTTTAGAGATTGCTTCGTTCCTCCTTTAGGTTTGTGAGGACAAATACTCACATATTATTATTTATTGTTGAAGCTTTCTTTTTGCTTCTTTTTCTTTGTTAATAACTGTGATTTTTGTGGAAAAGGTTAACACTGACAGAGGCGACTTATTCGTTCCTCCAGGCATAAAGGCCTATCGTGCGATTCAATCCTCTGTCAGTTGTTTAAACAAGCGTCAAATAGAAATTAGAGTTCCAAGGCTCATTAGTAAGGTATTGACTTGTGTTTAAACGGTTAACCCGATTGCTGTTAACAACTAAGACAAAGTTATGAAATACCACTTTTTTATTGGCATTGATGTTTCTAAAAGTACGCTTGACTTTACCCTGCTTGCAGATAAAGAAAAGCAATTCCAACTTCAAACCTCTAATGATCTGACCGGGATCAAGCAATTCTGGACGCAATTAAAGGCGCAAACTGCTTTTACCTTAGACCGGGCCGTTTTTTGTATGGAGCATACCGGTATTTATAACCAGCATTTGCTCACCTTCCTTTACAGCAAAAAGGCGGCTATATGTCTGGAGTCTGCGGTTCATATTAAGCGATCAGCAGGTTTACAAAGAGGCAAAAATGATCAGGTTGATGCATTTAGAATTGCTCAGTATGCTTACAAAAACCGCGAAACGCTCCGTCTGTGGCAACCGAAAAGACAGGTGATTATCCAGCTTAAAGAATTAGCCGCGTTGCGTAGCAGATTACTTAATGCTAAAAAGCAATTATCCGTACCCATTAAAGAAACAGCCTTGTTTGATAAAATATTAGCCAAACAAACATTAAAGCTTTGCAAAGCCACGGCCGATGCTCTTAATGATGACCTTAAAAAAGTAGAAGCAGCAATTGATCAATTGGTTGTCAACGATGATCATCTTAAAAGACTTTTTGATATTGTTACTTCCGTACAAGGTATTGGAAAAATAACGGCAACGGCTATGATCGTTTGCACAAACGAATTTAAGGACATCAATGAACCAGCAAAGTTTGCCTGTTATTCCGGTATCGCTCCTTTTGAACATTCTTCAGGTAGCAGTATTCGTGGCAGATCCCGGGTGTCTCATCAGGCTAATAAGCCGATGAAGACGTTGCTTCATCTTGCCGCAATGGTGGCCATTTGTTATAATCCAGATATGAATGCTTTTTACCAACGGAAGGTAGCACAAAACAAAAACAAGATGTCGGTCATTAATGCCGTTAGAAATAAACTGATACATCGTGTTTTCGCCTGTGTAAATGATGATAGGTTATATCAAAAAAATTATCAACAAACATTTGTTTAAACCATAGAAATCGCAATGACGGCGGGGGAGAGTTGATCTTGCCAAGATATTACTTTTTTATTGTCACATTAGAGATTGCTTCGT
>JAQBOY010000102.1 GCA_028287805.1 Mucilaginibacter sp. | reverse complement strand
AACAATGACTTATTTCACCAAATTACCGGCTGTATTATTACTGGCTGACGGAACTGTTTTTTATGGTAAAGCTGCCGGAAAGATAGGAACTACCACCGGAGAAATATGTTTTAATACCGGCATGACCGGTTATCAGGAAATTTTCACTGATCCTTCTTATTTCGGGCAGATCATGGTAGCTACCAATGCACACATTGGTAACTATGGTATTGCGCATGACGAAGTTGAATCGGGCCAGATACAAATTGCCGGCTTGGTTTGTAAAAATTACAACATCGCGTACAGCCGCAAACAAGCGAATGAATCCATACAGGATTATTTTCAGGAGCAAAATATTGTTGGCATATCTGATATAGATACCCGCCAGCTGGTTCGTCATATCCGCGATAAGGGTGCGATGAATGCCATTATCTCTTCAGAGATATTGGATATAGAACAATTGAAAGCCAGGCTGGACAAAGTGCCTTCCATGGATGGACTTGAGCTTTCATCGCAGGTTTCAACTACTGAAACCTATACTTTTGGTGAAGAGAATGCACCTTACCGTGTTGCAGTGCTTGACTTAGGTGTTAAGAAAAACATTCTGCGCAACTTTGATAACCGGGATGTTTATGCCAAAGTTTATCCGGCTAAAACCACTTTTGAGGAAATGGAAAAAGACTTTTCTCCAACAGGATATTTTATTTCTAATGGCCCCGGTGATCCATCTGCAATGCCTTATGCCATTAATACGGTAAAAGAAATATTAGCCGCCGATAAACCGATGTTTGGTATTTGCTTAGGTCACCAGTTATTAGCGCTGGCCAATGATATACCTACACGGAAAATGTTTAACGGGCACCGCGGTTTGAATCACCCGGTAAAAAATATAATTATTAATCATTGCGAGGTAACTTCTCAAAATCATGGTTTTGGGGTGGTGCCGGAAGCGGTTCGTGCATCAGATAAAGTGGAGATAACTCACGTTAACCTGAATGATCAGTCTATTGAAGGTATCCGTGTGAAAAACAAGAAAGCATTCTCGGTACAATACCATCCTGAATCATCACCCGGCCCCCATGACTCAAGATACTTGTTTGATGATTTCATTAAACTAATGAAGTAAAAACTATATAGAGGCGCAAAATTTGCGCCTCTTCTGTTTACATCCCTTTGCCCATTCACTTCTACCTTTTTTATCCTTCCATCTGTTTATTTTACCGACAAAATCAGGCATTTTACCTAAAAGCAATGTGTAATAATTAATTCTGCAGCCATTTTTGTTCTATAAATCAAACCAAATGGAAACGCTGTTAACCGCACCTGTATTAATTATCATAGCTACTTATTTGTCAAAGGCTATAGTTATTATTCACCTGATAGGGCACATTATAAAATAATTAAACCATCGGTTTTTGGCAACATAGCTCTTCAATCGGAAAACGAATTGAAAAAAGGCAAAAAAAACCGTCCCCGTGAAGATGACATTGTTCAGGCTTTAATAGATGCTTTTACCGATAATTTTGCCATTCACCGAAAAAATGATGAAAATATCAATTTTGTAAACGATTTTTACAACATGGCAAAACAACCTATTATTACTGTAAACAACCTGGTTAAAAACTATGGCGATTTTAGCGCTGTAAAAGGCATTAGTTTTGAAGTATATGAAGGCGAGATATTTGGCTTGCTTGGCCCAAACGGCGCCGGGAAAACTACCACCCTCGAAATAATTGAAACACTGCGGGATAAAACATCAGGCCATATTACGGTTGATGGGTTTAATATTGAAACAGATGCGGATAGCATTAAACAACGTATAGGTGTACAATTGCAAGCCGCAGGATATTATCCCAATTTAAATTTGTCTGAGCTGATCACTCTGTTTTGTGGTTTATATGGTATAGACAAAACCCCAATGGAAATGCTGCAAAAAGTAGCGCTGACTGATAAAGCTAAAGCAAAATATAAAGACTTATCGGGCGGACAAAAACAGCGTTTTTCAATAGCTACCACCCTGATTAATAACCCCAGAATTATTTTTCTGGATGAACCCACTACCGGACTTGACCCGCAGGCACGCCGCAATTTATGGGACCTGATCCGTGAAATACGCGATAGCGGAACCACAGTTGTTATTACCACTCACTATATGGATGAAGCAGAAGAGCTATGTGACCGGGTAGCTTTTGTGGATGGCGGGCACATTATCGGTATTGACACCCCTGATCATTTTATTGATCAACTGGTTGCTTCGGGCTTTGAACGAAGAAAGCAAGTAAAGCTGGCTAACCTGGAAGATGTTTTTATTAACATGACCGGCAAGGAATGGCGGGAGGAGTAATTCCCGACGCAACTGAAAGGAAGGAAATGTTTGTATTGACGCTTCAAGCCCAATTAGCTACTTAATGACACTGACTATTGACCAATGACTAATGACCAATTAACTATGAATAAACCTTATAGCAATTTACGTGCTACCCTCGCTATTGCTAAAGCGAGCTTTCGTTCTATTATGCGCAGTCCTTCGGCCGTGGTATTTAGCTTGGCTTTCCCGTTAATATTTATTGTTGTTTTTGCTAATATCGGTGGCGGTGGCGTAACGGTTGATGTAGGTGTAGCCAAAACATGCGATACCACGGGCCCGGTTTATACGGTGTTGAAAAAGATACCGGTAGTAAATTTAGTAAGAAATAAATCTGCTGCACAAATGGCTACAAGTCTGTCGCGGGGAGACCTGGCGGCCATTATTAATATACAAAAAAACAATAGCCGCCCCCTTTATGCGCTTAATGTACAATACTCCAATGCGTCTGAACAAAAGGGAAGTATTTTTAAATCATTGCTTAACAGCATCTTATACCAGATAAACAGCTATGGCAATACCGCCCCCCAGGCAGTAGCCGAAGTTCATGAAACTACTATTAAAGGCAGGAAATATCAATATATTGATTTTTTATTACCGGGTATGCTGGGATTTTCCTTGCTAAGCAGCGGTGTTTTTGGTACTGCGTTTGTATTTTTAAGCCTAAGGCTCACGCTGGTGATCAAACGTTTTTTTGCGACACCTGTAAAAAAATCAAGCATTGTTTTAGGCGAGGCACTGGCGCGTTTGGTTTTTGCATTACTCGGCGCGCTGTTTATTATTCTGGTTGGCCATTATGCATTCAGCTTTACCTTAGTGCATGGCGTTACAACCGTGCTTAATATGCTGGTATTGTCGGCAATAGGGCTCATCATATTTATGGGTTTTGGCTTTGTAATCTCCGGTATCGCTAAAAACGAAAGCAGTGTGCCGCCAATTTC
>JAQBOY010000084.1 GCA_028287805.1 Mucilaginibacter sp. | reverse complement strand
TCGCGGTTAGCAGGGTATGATCTGCATAAATCCTCGCTGTTTTTTCATTAAAATTACCGGTTGATAAACAAGCATAATAAACTGCTTTTTTCTTTTCAACACGTTTAACCAGGCATATTTTTGAATGTACTTTATAATCCTCTATTCCATATAATACATTAACCCCCTCTTCTTCCAGCCGGCGGCTCCAGGTAATATTATTTTGCTCGTCAAAACGTGCCCTGAGTTCAACCAGGCAGGATACTTTTTTGCCGTTTTTTGCAGCATTGATAAGCGCGTGAATTATCCTTGAATTTTCTGCCAAACGATAAACAGCAATACTAATCTCTTTAACCTTCGGGTCAATAGCCGCTTCACGTAAAAAGTGAATGATATAATCATAAGATTGATAGGGCGTACTAATCAAATAATCTTTTTTAGCTATCATTCCCATCAGGCTTTTACCAAATGACAGGTCGCCAACCGGCAGGGGTGAGTATTTTGGATATTCTAATTCAGGCCGGCCGATATTAGGAAAAGAAATAAAATTTTTAAAGTTATGATAACGGTTGCCCGGAATTAAGCTTTCGCCATGCAAACCCATTTTGCCCACTAAATATTTTAACATATCCAGCGGCATCTCCGCATCATACAGTAGCCGCATAGGCTTACCTTTGCGCCTTTTTTGCAGACTTTTAGCCAGGGAATCAATAAACTTTCCGCTTACCTCTTTATCCAGGTCAAGTTCCGCGTCGCGTGTAAGCTGTATGGAATAGGCTTCAATACTATCATGTTCAAAAATGAAAAATATATCTTCCAGGCTATAACGGATAATATCATCCAGTAAAATAATAAACCTCAGATCATGTGTTTCGGGTAAAACAATGAAACGGGATAAATTATCCGGAATTTCAATCAAAGCATACCTTACCTTTTTATTCCTGGTTAGTTTTACAAAAAAATAAATGGCCCTATCCCTTAATTCAGGCAATAACAAGCTGTTATCCAGCATAATAGGCACCAAAGTAGCGAGCAATTTTTCCCTGAAATAGCTTTTTACGAAGGCTCCGCGGGCTACATTCAGTTGCTTATCATTCAGTATAAATATTTTCTCTTCGGCCAGTTGTTTAATAATGATATTCTCATACAAATTATTAAACTTACGCTCCTGCTTTACAACAATATTCTTAATTTGATTTAAGATCTTCCTGGGATTGAAACCTAAAATTTCCTTGGCTTTTTCATTCAGGTTGGCCAACCGGCTAAGGGTGGCTACTCTTACCCTATAAAACTCATCCAGGTTTGATGAAAATATAGCTAAAAATTTAATCCTTTCAATCAGAGGGACAGTTGGGTCGGCGGCTTCCTGTAAAACTCTATCATTAAAATACAACCAACTGATTTCCCTGTTAATTAAAGGTATGTTTTTAATATCCATATTATGCCTGCTTTTCAGCTGCAATTGCAAAGCTGCTTATTTATTTGTTAAGTTAATATTAAGTCGATAGTATAATTAATATTTTATTACTGTTAATTTATACCAGATATAAGCCTCCTTTACCGAGAGGAAAGCCTTAGTAAGGTATAAATAAAAATTATACAAAACCTAAAAAGTCTTTCCTGCGGAAATGTTTAGGGAGTTGATTAATATTAATTTTAAGCGGATAAATACGATCATTAGCTTAATTTTACACCAAATTATAAACTTATGCCATCATTTGACATTGTAAGCAAGATAGACGGACAAACTTTGGACAATGCTATCAATACTGCTAAAAAGGAAATATTGAACCGTTTTGATTTTAACGACTCGAAAAGCACGGTTGAACTGGATAAAAAAACCAATGTGATCACCATAGTCACTGAAAACGATATGCGTATTAAAGCCATACAGGATTCGATTATAAGCCGTATGGTTAAGCAAAGCCTTGATCCAAACGCATTAGACTTTGGCAAAGAACAATATGCATCAGGCAGTATGCTGCGCAAAGAAATACAGGTAAAAGAGGGAATTGATAAAGAAGCGGCTAAAAAGATCGTTAAAAAGATTAAAGACAGCGGCTTAAAAGTGCAGGCTTCCATAATGGATGAACAGGTGCGTGTACAAGCCAAAAAAATTGATGACCTGCAAGCTGTGATCAGTTTATGCAGAGGCGAGGATTTCGGTCAGCCATTGCAGTATATTAATATGCGGGCATAATTAGGCTCCCGTTAAATATCTCCTACCTATAGTCATCCTATGTTTGTGAAGGATTTGTGCGTGAGGCCATTGCCCCTATGGTTCGACGGGCTCGCCATGACAACGCTCGAATTGAACTACTACTTTTATATCACCAATCATAGGGTTTAACGGGCTGTCATCCTGATCCGCCAAAATGCGGAGAAGGATCTTCTGCATCAGATAAGTATACACAAGTACATAAAAAAGGCTACTCCCTTGCGGAAGCAGCCTTTCTATCAAACTAAACCAACTATATTATGAAAACTATCTTTATTATTTTTCCGGTCGTTCCAAACTTGCGGACTTCCCTTATAAAATTACTTCACTGCTATCTCTCTTGATTGAAGTTTAGCTTCTTCTTTTTTGGTAATGGTCAATTTCAAGATACCATTGGTGTAATCGGCTTCAATTTTTGAATAATCAGCGCTTTCTGGTAAAGTAAATGATCTTGAAAATGAATTAAAGCTGTATTCGCGTTTGCTGAATTTCTTATTTTCATCAACGGTTTCAGTTTTTTTATCTGCCGAAACGCTTAATACATTTTTATCCAGATTAATTTTAAAATCTTCTTTTTCCAGACCGGGCACTGCTAATTCTACCTGGAATTCATTGGTAGTTTCAGCGATATTAACAGCAGGAATTTTGGTTGTTAACTTTTCGCTCAAAAACGAGTCATTTAATATAGAATACACATCATTAAAAAATGGGTTTGTTACACGGTTCTTTTGTGCATTGGCAAATTTTACTAAAGTCATTTTTTTATCCTCCTAAGTTTTTCTTTTATTAACTTCGCAAACAGTTAAACAACTGTTATACCAACGGTATTTTTGGAACTTTAAAAAGACAATTTGTCTGTTTGAATTAAAATTCACAGACATTATGACGCACCATGGCTGAAAAGATAAGTGATTACAAATATAAAACACCTATTCACATCCGGTTTTCGGATATAGATGCCGTAGGGCACGTAAACAATGCTATTTATTTAACCTATTTTGAAATTGCCCGTTTTAACTATTGGAAGAATGTAACCAAATGGGACCTGAGTGAAAACGGCATTATTGTAGGCAAAACTGAAGTGAACTATTTAAAGCCGGTTACGTTGCATGATGAAATTGCCTGTTATGTACGCGTAGTACGCATAGGTAACAGTAGCTTTGATGTAATGCATATATTGGTTAAAATCACCGAAAAAGGTGAAGAAATATGCACAACGGGGAAAACTGTTTGTATCAGCTATGATTATACTGCTAATAAATCGGTTAAGATACCAGCTATATTTCGCGAAAAAATGATAGAGTTTGATGAGCCACGGTTGATATTAAATACAAATTAATTGACTGAACCGGTTAATGCTGTGAACTAATCTTTTTAAGATTACTTGATTAAAGGATTCTTTACAGATAACAGGAACAAGGTATAAATCATTAATCTACAGATTAAAACGATTTTACTTGCGGCATCTGTAAAAGCCTTTCATCTAATTGAGTAATATATTTTTTGTGACCAGTAACCAATATAGCCGCCTGCAAACAACCATCACGTTTACTTACCTGTCTTATAATAAATTTAAGGTGATGTTTTTTAATTGAGTTTTCAAGCGAAACTAAATTTT
>JAQBOY010000071.1 GCA_028287805.1 Mucilaginibacter sp. | reverse complement strand
ATACCATATTATCGCTATTTGATGTCATAATTGGATATTTAGTTGGACTGCCGATAATTGTTGCAAATTGCTGTGGTATTTGCAGATCGGCATTATCAACCGCACGTTTACTTAAACTAACCAGTACTCTTAAACGGTAAGCATTGATCAATTTTTGCCATTGCAAATAGGTAAGACCAAAAATATCACCGCTTGCATCCAATATCTGACCAGACAACGCTGGAGTGGTGGTTATAAGATTTGCAATTAAAGTATTGGCATTATCCAGTAAAGCAAGGGCATTTTTATAAACGTCATGCTGCGAATCATATTTAGGTGTAAGAACTGTAACATCACCGGCTTGGGAAAAAGGGATATCACCAACACGCTGTGTTAACCATATACCTGCATAAGCTTTAAAAAACTGGCTTAATGCATAATATTTATTAGTTACGTTGCCTTGCTGAGCAGCAGATTGCTTTTGCAAAGCAAGTGCATACTTTAATATATCATAACTATCTGATGTGTTACCAAAGTTATAGTTGTTGTTACCTCTGTAATATTGATAGTTGGCAATTATATATTGCTGGTTAACCGCTGATTGTGCAAAGGGCTGCTCATCTGTACGTATTAGGGTTGCCGTAAGATGGTTAAGCAATAACGAAACCGGAACAAGGGAATTTGCCCCTGCCACGTTAGGGTTATCTATCAGATTTCCCTTCTGGCAGCCGGTAAATGACACCATGCCTATTATTAACAAGGCGAATGGAATGAATGCTTTTATTTTCATAATTTTTTCTTTAATACCAATTAGATAATTAGAATGTTAAATGGATGTTGAATCCATAACGACGTGCTGTTGGGCTTGCCAAATCTGTACCTGCGCTTGTGCCTACCAATGAACGGTCTGACGCGTTGTAGCCAGAGGCATATTGATCAAGGTCAATATCTTTACGAGCAGCAAAGTATAATAAGTTTCTGCCTACTATAGAGAATGACACTTTTTTAATAAATGCTTTTTCCAGCATTTTTGATGGCAATGAATATCCCAGAGTTACCTCACGCAATTTCGCGTATGAACGGCTGATCATATAATATTCATCAGCATTGCCGCCAATACCGCTGGACACATAGCTCTGAACCAATACCTTGGTTGTATTTGGAGCAAAAGTTAATTGACCTAAATTTGATATTTGACCGTTAGCAAATGTTGGAGTACCGCTGGTAATTACCACACCCGGGCCTACATAGGCCGGTGTTGCAGCTTTAGTACCTTCTGCAGTGCTGTTCCATTCAGCTAAACGGGCATCTCCAAATGCACCTGTAGCAGTTGTAAGATCGGTACCACCATTTACAGCATGGTAATAGGTGAAATCATACATTTTACCACCTATTCTGCCATCAAACTGGAAGCTTAGTGAAAAATTATGATAGCTGAAACGGTTGGTTATACCGAAAGAAAAGTCAGGATTTGCATAGCCTAATAAACCGTTGTTTGCAATACCACCTGGTGATTGTAATGGCAAACCACCGCTTCCGTTAACTATATTTCCGCTTCCGTCTCTTACAAACTTGGTACCATAAATGGCATCTAATCTTTCGCCAACAACATAGTTATGACCATTTTGCTGTAAAATTGGCGTATTGGCATAAATTGATTTAAGCGTTTCTTTATAGGTTGAATAGTTTAAGTTAATATCCCAATTTAATCCGTCTTTACTTCTTAAAGGAGAACCAACCAATTCAATTTCAAAACCCTTTTTCTGTGTGGTTACACCATTTACTAACTGGTTTGTAGACCCTGTTGAAGTAGATACCGGTAACTGGAAAATGTTAGGACCATTGGTAGTTGTAAAATAAGTACCGTTAAATCCTAATCTGTTGCTTAAAAATTTGATATCCAAACCAGCCTCTAATGATTGTACATCGAAAGGTTTAATTTGAGGATTAGCTATTGTATTTGACAAGGTTACAGATGATGTGCCATTATAAAATGTACCTGGTGCTGATGGTGACTCGTTAGTATAAACAGGGCCATTGTACGGAGTGTATAACTCTGAACCGTAACCTAATAAATTACTAACCGGTCTTGAATTCCATGGTGCACCTAACGCTGTTGAGTTTAATGCATTATATGAGGTACCAATGGTTGGCGAAGTTAAACCACCCTTAACGTCGGCGTATGAGGCACGTACTTTTAAGAATGAAATAAACTCAGGCAATTTAATATAATCAGTTACCACACTGCTAATTGCTACCGAAGGATAGTAGAAGGTATTACTTCCATCAGGAAGTGTTGACAGGTGATCTACACGATTAGTAGTGTTAATGTTAAAGTAGTTTTTATAACCGATATCAAATGAATAGAAACCGCTATACACCTGCATTTTTGAATTGAAGTTGTATACATATGGCCTGCCTATAGAGTTGTTAAGGTTATAAACCCCCGGTATAGCTAAAGATTGAGTTGTTGCCCAATCAGATGTATAACTCATAGAACGCTCACTTGCTCCCGCTAACGCTCCAAAATTCCAATTTCCGAATTTATGGTTATAATTCAGGATCAGATCCGTATTATTTTCTATCAAATTACGCTGATCTTGTCTATAATCACCATACCATCCAAAAGTATACCATGGCAGGTACTGGTTTAGGTTAGTTGATGCAGGCACATCCTCTGTATTTAATTCATTATAAGTATTCACTGCTGAACGTAAACTCAAGTTCAGGTCGGTGCTAATCTTATAAGTCAGTTTTAATGATCCGTAAATATCGGTCTTATTTCTTCCGTGTAACCATTTATTGGCCATAAACCAGGCACTGTTGGTGCGTCCGTATTCGGGTGCATATTGTACCAGGTTAGGAATACCTTGCGGGCCCTGATAAATATTTTTCAGATCGTTGATATTATAGTCTGCTGATCCGTAAACTTTAAACATATAAGCATAGCTGTTAGGGCCATAGCTTACATCCGGAATGTTTGGAGAGTATTGCTGATTGAAATTCAAATCACCTTCAATCCGTAATTTAGTTGTAATATCATACCCTGCAGATAACTTAAAGTTATCCATATTTAATTTGGTATTCGGGAAGTCGCCTTTTTGATAAGTATGTCCATAAGACATGTGGATATCATAGTTTGATCCGCTGGCGGCTATAGACAGTGTATTGGTATTAACATAACCTGTTTCTACGAAATTTTCGAAATTTTTTGCACCCCTTGCTAACCATGGCGTTTTTTGACGTATGCCGGTTACCGGATCATAAGGGCTATCATATTGTTGTGTTTGGAATACACCATCAAACCGGGGGCCCCACTCTGGCAAGCGCTGCGTGTTATCATATAAAACGTTACCATAAGTATATTGATAATTTGATCCACGACCATATTGAGTCTGACTTTGGGGTAAAACAATAAAGCCTTTTTCAGCTTCAGTAGTACTGTTAAAGTCTATTTGCCAGCCTTTTTTATCTTTAGTTCCTTTTTTTGTAGTGATAATAATTGCACCGTTAATACCCCTGAACCCATAAAGAGCCGCGGCATTAGGGCCTTTTAACACGGTGTAAGTATCAATATCATCTGCGTTAAAGTCATAAGTATCAGAATTTACCGGTTCGCCATCAATAACATACAATATATCTTTACTACCCCGCAACACCACTGTTGGTGTACCAAAAAATTCGGAGCTTGCACCAATATTTAAACCTGCAACCTTACCTGCCAATGAATTAAGCGGATTTGCATCACGAGCTGTTGTTAATTCATCGCCGTTAATCTGTGACTGTGAATAGCCCAGTTTCTGAAACTCCTTTTTAACCCCAAGGGCGGTTACTACAACTTCTATTAAATTTTTTGTATTTGATTTAAGCGTTATAGATATAGTAGTTTCATCACCAATCAGAATTTCCTTAGTGTCAAAAGCTATTGCTGAAACAACTAATGTTTCGCCTTTTGCAGCAGAAAGGGTGAAACGGCCTCCAACACCTGTTGACACACCTTTAGAAGTTCCTTTAATCATTACTGTTACCCCTGGTATGGGTTGATTAGCATCGTCAATGACGATACCTCTGATAGCATTGCTTTGGGCAAACAAGCTGCTGTATGCAAGTACGAGCACTACTGTTAATAGCAATCGCGGAATTTTGAGTAAATTTTGTTTCATATAATACGCTTTTTTGCTGCAAAGCTAATTGGCCAATGTTAAGAGAATGGTTATTAAACAATAACTATTCTTTATATTATATAAATAATTAGCGCTTATTATTTATATATTGTTAACAATTAATATCCTAATTATTAAGTAAACCAGATTCTTAGTTACTGATTTAATATTTAACTGTATTGAAAAAGAAAAACATTAACTATTGGCAATTATTTTATGATTCGATAAGAAAAATCAAAAATTGATATTATATATTCACAAATGTTAATAAGAATTTAATAGCACAAACAAATTGCCGCTTCTAAAAGATTAAAACCAATTCAATTTCAAGCATTAAAATGAGTACTCGTTATTAAATTAACACCGCACTACACCTAATCTGTAAAGCTATTTCTACTTATTTATTAAATATATTACTTAATATATTTCTGCTAATATTATTAACATAACAAATACTGCTGCCTTTAAAATGTATATGGCCTGAAAAAACTGTTTTTGCAATTTTTAAGTATCGAAGAATTCAAGTTTAGGCAACAATAAGGTATGCGGAACGATACAAACCAGTTAATGAGTTTACGAGGTATGATTATATAGAAATTCCAAAACAAATATTCAATTAAAAAATCCCAAGAAACTTCTTCTTTTTGGTTTTGTGTCGTTTCTTATGACTCTGGGCTGCTGCAGATTTCTTGTTTGCAGTTGTAATTTGATCTTTAGCAAGCTGCTGTTCTGATATATTAATCTGGCTATTAGTATCCGTTAAAATCGGGCTATTGGCTTTTGGCTTAGTATTTATTGAAGGATGGACTACCAGCTTTGGTATACTGTCCTGACTAAGCGCTTTATTATTATTGTTTGAAAACATTCCATAACCGCCAAATATAGCTGCGGCTATTAATAAGGTAATTAGCCCTGCAAACGTACTCTTAGAGATTTTTATGCTTGATTTTGCAGCAATAGCCTCATTTTGCTGATATTGAAGGAGCTGTGCCTGTAGTTTATCATTCTCCTCTTTTAAACTTGCAATATTTTCATTTATCTCTGCAGCACTTTTATACACTATTGTACCATCAATAATAGCCTCCTGTAATTCCATACCATTGCTGTACCTGTTTTCAGGTACTTTTTCCAGGCATTTATCCACCAGGTTTAAAAGCCATAACGGTATATGCATTTCCCGTTCCTTCTTGTCCTCCGCCCAGCTTTCCGGCAGGTTCTTTTTCCGCAACGCAAGCAAATTTGGTACCGGCGATTCCATATGCGCTATCATTACCGTATTCCGCGAGGTTTCCCCACTATCCTGTAAAGGGAATGGCACCTGCCCTGCCAGCAATTCATAA
>JAQBOY010000029.1 GCA_028287805.1 Mucilaginibacter sp. | reverse complement strand
TGCCCTTATCTTTAACAGCTATTATCGTGGGTCTGCTCATATCCAAATGGAACAAGCCGGTGATGCAAAACGTATTGGGGGTATTTGTTTTACTGATGGCCTGTATCTGTTTGCTTATATTGAATGTGCATACACCATGGTATATCTTTTTCATATTTATGGTCATTATGGGGTTGGCAGATGGTATTAACCTGATCGCCAATCAGGCTCTGCTCAATGCCGAATCGCCCTTAGCGCAAAAAGGCGTGTCGTTTGGATTGTTCCGTACCTTTGGTTATATAGGTGCTATTCTTTCCGGCTCGCAGTTAAAAACACTTTTTCGTAACGGTATCACTGATCAAAATTTTCATCATATTGGCTATTATGCTTTGTATTCCTGCGGAGCGCTGGTTGTTTTATTGGTGCCATTGGTAATGAGGAGGAAGGTGATTAAGGTTGCGGCTTAATCATTCAGGTATGTACTACATATTCAAGTTCATACCCGAACTGGAAGAATATTATTATCTTACAGCCAATCATTTGTAATTAACAGCATAGTATACTTTCAGATGAGTAACTGGGTTAAAAATTATCGTGGAATCCTCTGGCTTTTAGCCGGTATTATTGTAGGTGCCATAGCAGGACTGTTATTTGGCAAAAGGGCAATGCTGGTTAAGCCGATAGGCGATATATTTTTAAACCTGCTGTTTGTTGCTGTAATTCCGCTTGTTTTTTTCGCTATAGCCTCGTCAATTGCTAACCTGCAAGGCGGACAAAAATTAAGTCGTATCCTCACAATCATGTCTGTTGTATTTCTGTCCACCGTACTTATTGCTGCGCTATTTACAATTGTAGCACTGTGGCTGTTTCCTGTTCATCACACAGCTATAGTAGCTGATACATTAAACCACGGAACGGGTAAGAACTTATCAGGAGAGCAGATAACCCGGTTATTTACTACTGACGAGTTTTACCAGCTATTATCCCGTAAAAATATGCTGGCCATGATCATATTTGCCCTGCTTACCGGTTTTGGAACATTGCGGGCGGGTGAACAGGGCAGGGCTTTCGCTCAATTTTTAAATGCAGGGAACGAAGTATTTAAAAATGTGTTTATACTCATTATGAAACTTGGCCCTATTGGGTTAGGCGCTTATTTTGCTTACCAGGTGGCCCAATTTGGCCCCTCGTTGTTTGGTTCATATGCACGTATTATGGGTATTGGCTATGGTGTCAGCATTTTTTATTACGCTGTATTTTTTAGTTTATATGCCTTTATTGCCGGAGGTATCAACGGCGTAAAAAAATATTGGAAAAACAATATTATACCTTCTGCTACGGCCATAGGAACCTGCAGCAGTATTGCTACAATACCTGCAAATTTGGAAGCGGCAAAAAAGATGGGTGTTTCAGCTATTATAGCAGGGATAACCGTACCACTTGGCGGAACATTGCATAAGGATGGTTCAAGTGTATCCTCTATTTTAAAAATGGCGGTCGTATTCGCCATGTTTGGCAGAAGTTTCAATAGTGCTGAAGTGATTATACTGGCTTTGGGAATGACTATCCTGGTAAGTATTGTAGAAGGCGGCATACCCAATGGCGGCTATATAGGAGAATTACTTTTTATATCCGTTTACGGCTTCCCACCGGAAGCGCTGCCACCGGCTATTATTATCGGGACACTAATTGATCCGGTTGCCACATTATTAAATGCTACAGGCGATACTGTTGCTGCCATGCTGGTTAGTCGTTTTGTTGAAGAAAAAAAAGAGTTAGGCACTGCTGAATATGAATAAATATATAGTCAAACTTATCAGTCTGATCTATGTTCTAACGATATTACACTATTTTATATTTTATTGCATAAAATTTAATCCGGCATCAAACAATTGATGCTCAAAAACCTTTTTTATTACCATATTTGGCATACACAAACTACATAATAAACATAAAAAATAACCATTACTTATGCAGGAATTAGACCCCATTATTCTTCAGCAGGCAAATGCGTGGCTACAAGGCAATTATGACACTGATGTTAAACAGGAAATTAAAACGCTGCTGGATCAAAAAGCCTATACCGAATTAACAGATTCGTTTTACCGTGACCTTGAATTTGGCACAGGCGGGCTTCGCGGAATTATGGGCCCGGGCTCTAACCGTGTTAATAAATATACTATTGGCACAGCCACACAAGGCTTAGCTAATTTCCTGAAAAAAGCGTATCCAAACGAAAAAATTAAAGTAGCTATCGCGCACGACAGCCGGAATAACTCCGATGTTTTTGCAGGCATTACTGCCGGCGTTTTTTCGGCCAATGATATCCATGTTTACTTCTTTAAAGAGTTGCGCCCTACGCCCGAACTTTCATTTGCTATACGCCAGTTAGGTTGTAAAAGTGGGGTAATGCTTACTGCTTCTCATAATCCTAAGGAGTATAACGGTTATAAAGCCTACGGTGCCGATGGCGGCCAGTTTGTTTCGCCGGAAGATAAGGCAGTGATGGCCGAAGTTGCAGCCATTAAAAGTATTGATGAAGTGAAATTTAACCGGGTGGAAGAAAATATTGAATTGATAGGCGAGGAAATGGACACCCTTTACCTGGATAAGATCACCCAGCTTTCAGTTTCGCCAGAGGCTATACAAAGGCAGAAGGACCTGAAGATAGTTTATTCGCCTATTCACGGAACCGGGATTACACTGGTGCCAAAAGCATTAGAGCGCTTTGGATTTGAGAATGTAATTATTGTAGATGAACAGGCTACGCCAGACGGAAACTTTCCAACTGTAATTTACCCGAACCCGGAAGAAAAGGAAGCATTAACCCTGGCTTTGAAAAAGGCCGAAGCAGTAGATGCGGACCTGGTGCTGGCTACTGACCCGGATGCCGACCGTGTAGGTATCGCGGTTAAAAATTCGGAAAATGAATTCATCCTGCTCAATGGTAATCAAACAGGCAGTATGCTCATTAATTATTTGCTAACCGCCTGGCAGGAAAAAGGAAAATTGACCGGGAAAGAATATATTGTTAAAACGATTGTGACTTCCAATTTGATTGAAGCAATAGCTAAAGCTAAAAATGTTACCTATTACAATACCTTAACCGGGTTTAAATATATCGGCGAATTGATGACCCAATTTGAAGGGAAACAGACTTTTATTGGAGGTGGTGAGGAAAGTTATGGCTATTTGATAGGCGAATTTGTGAGAGATAAAGACGCGGTGGTTTCAAGCGCGTTTATTGCGGAGATGACTGCTTATTATAAAGACAAGGGGAGCAGCCTGTTTGAAGCGTTGGTAGATACTTATATACAGTACGGCTTCTATAAAGAAAAACTGATCTCTATTACCAAAAAAGGAAAAAGCGGTGCAGAAGATATAAAGGCGATGATGGAAAAATTCAGAACCAATCCGCCGGCTACACTGGGTGGATCAAAAGTAACTATGCTCAAAGATTATGAAAGAGGCGTAGAAACTGATTTGACTGCTAATACAACAAAGCCATTGGAATTGCCTAAATCAGACGTGTTACAATTTATAACCGAAGATGGCAGCATTATATCTGCCCGTCCGTCGGGTACAGAACCTAAAATTAAGTTTTATTGCAGTGTTAACGGAAAATTGGAAAACAAAGCTGCCTACGCGGAAACTGATGCACAACTGGATGCAAAAATTGATGCTATTATGCAGGATTTAGGTGTTTAATAGTTTTTAATATAGTTCAACAGCTATAAGCTGCTAATAAATCCCGGCCACTGCACCGGGATTTATGTTTTTACTGCTTCTGTATTTTTATATAAAGAGGGCAATCAGAGCTTGATCATATCAAAAATGAGATCATCCGGCATATTATTTATGCTTTCTTATAAGATGTTTAAGAGGCTTTGAAAAAGGTAATAGCCATAAAAGAAGCAATTTACTATCGTAATCCCCTTTTTAACGTAAAGCCTAGCATAACATTAAAAAGGCCCGTAATTATAAAAGCGAGAGCCGTCCACAACACAATGGTCATAGCGCCAAATACAGGGTTGAATAAAATTAGCACCCCAAAAATGATGGTAAGAATGCCGCCCAGTGTAATTACCCATGATTTGCCCGTAAAGCGGGAAAAGCTTAGCAGAGAGAACCCGCGCAATAAAAACCAGATACCTACAATGATGCGTAATATGGTTACGCTTGCAGCAATATGTCCCATCAGGATAATACCTAATAAAACATCCACTACGCCCAAAAATAAGTGCCATCCGCGGTTGCCGGCACTATTCGATCGGTATACATGCAGTAGTTCGGCAATACCGGCTAACAAAATAATAAGCCCAAACATAAAGCCTAATGCAGCATAACTGCTTCCAGGCGAACTTATCATATAAATACCCACCAGGATGAATAGTATACCTCGTATTAAAAACACCCACCAATACCGCAGCTTGCGGTCAACTGAAAAATCCATAACTTTCTTTTTTACAGGCAACTGTAAAGCAATAAAAAAGTTTTATAAAAATTGAAATAGCACTTTTGGATGCTGGTAATCATAAAGGTTATCCCTTGCCTTTTTATCCCATTACATTGTTTTGAAGAAATCAGTTTATACAATCGATTGCTGCATTAAACATACTCCCAATCCATCAATTAAAGCTCAAAAAGTGAAAAAAAAAGTGTTATGGAACCAAGCGTATCACTTTTTTTTTAATTAAAACCATAAAACCACCTTTTCAGCTGATTATCAGGCATAATTGCGTTTTTGACATTGCGAACAAAGCGTTTCAAAATTCATTTAAATATCTAATAATCAGTTATTTATGAAAAAAAGTTCTTTTTTTATATTTCAAACTTTTATATGTTTGACGTACCAAATATTAAACCTAAGCGCCAACGCTTAGCATTTTTTAATTTATTTACTAAAGCTTAGATGAACCGACCATTCAACTATTTATTTACTTATGGCTAACGCCAGTGCTTTTTCCTCAATCTATGAGGTGTGTTAATTAACTATTATAAACCATTAAAATTTTATTCATGAGAAAAACAATTACATTTTTATTCATCTTCCTGTTATCCGGCATGTCAATTGCCTTCGCACAAAATCTTACTGTAAAAGGTAAAGTAAGCGATAATACAGGAACTGCACTTCCTGGTGTAACCGTAAAGGTAAAAGGAGCCCAGGCAGGTGCCACCGTTACTGATGTTAACGGAAATTATTCAATAAGCGCTCCGCAAGGCGGAACGTTAGCGTTTACTTATGTAGGTTATACCGAAAAGAGTATAGCTATAACAGGCCAAAATGTTATCAATATAACTTTAGAAGCTAATACAACCGGCCTTGATGAGAT
>JAQBOY010000228.1 GCA_028287805.1 Mucilaginibacter sp. | reverse complement strand
GCTCATCAACTATTTCGCGGTCTGACCTGATTCAGTTACCATAAACGATGCCAGTAAATTTACATCCGGATCAGCAATAACAGCTGCCGGCTTTTGTGATACCGGAAATTGAACTGCAGTTGTTTTGCCTTTTAGAAGTATAGTATGTTTTTGCTGACCGATTAACAGCTCAAGCGGCAAATTATAGAAATAGCTTTGCTTTTGTTCTACTATAATATCAACTATTCCCTTATCCGGGTTATATTTCCAGTTAATGTTTAATTGGGGATGCCCGGCAGTAAGAAGCCATTCTTTAAAAAACTCCTGCAAGTTTTGCCCGCTCGCCTGTTCCATAACTTTGCATAAATCAGCGGTATTGGCATTCCCCCCATCGTATTTGGCGAAATAATTACGTATCCCTTTCCAAAAAACAGTATCGCCCAATTTCCTTCGCAGCATATGCAATACCCAACTGCCTTTTTCATAGCTGTTGGCGTTAAGCAGCAGCATATAGTTATCTTTTACCGTCGTATCCACAACCGGTGTCAGCCTCGATTTTTCAAATGCCAATACTTTGCTGCGGTCTTTAATCAACCGCTTTTTTAAAGTGTCTGCACCATACTTGCTCTCCAGGTAGTAGTTAGTCATATAGGTAGCAAAGCCTTCGCTTAGCCAAAGGTTTTGCCAGCTTTTTTCACTGGCCGCGTCGCCAAACCATTGATGGGCAATTTCATGGGCCATTAACGCCTCAATGCCTTTATCAGTTACTGAGTTTTCAAAATAGAAAATAGCACCAGCATTTTCCATGCCGCCAAATATGGTTTTTGATTGCACATTGGCTAATTTTTTATAGGCATACGGACCAATTTTTGAAATATAAAAAGGCAATATTTCTTTAGCAATGGCATAGCTTTTAAAACCCGCGGCCTTGTTCTCGGGGAAAACATAAGTATAAACCGGGATGCCATCCGGACTGCCAACCTCATCAATCGCAAACTCGGCAACACCAATAACCATCACCTTGGGAGATAATAAAGCCGTTTCCTTCCAATGGGTTAACTTTTGATTGTTGGGAAGCTGCTCCTCATTTATTTTCAGTCCGTTAGCAATCACCTGGTAATGTGCAGGGGCGGTAACTATAAAATCAAGCGAAGCTTTATCAGCTGGATCGTCCACACAAGGCAGCCAGTTGTGCGCGCGGTTTGGCCAGTTATCACCAAAAAACGTACGATGCCCGAACTTATTGGTCGAAATGATGAGGCCATCTGCCGGAACCCCGGCATAAGTAATTTTAAAATTATGTATGCTGTTTGCCTTTGCGGAAGTGTAGATATTTACTACATCACTGTCCTGTACAAAACGAATGGGGTTACCGTTTTCCTTTACTTCAGCTACCAGCATTCCTTTATCCTGGTTGTTTTTTTTAACCAGGTTTAACGGAAAGCTGTAGGCATCTTTTACAAACTTAATGTCAACTGTTGCCTCGCCCTTAATGCTGTTGTTTTCATCATTTAGCTGAATAGCAAAACTATAATGCTGCACATCAATAGCTGAACCGGGGACCTGGGCTTTGACGGGGAAGGAGAGAAAGGTAAAAATGATATAAACCAATGGACCCGTCATTGCGAGGAACGAAGCAATGACGCGCTGAACTGTTGTGTGGATGTTCATTATCTTTTTTCTAAATTCGAAATCGAAAATCCGACATTCAAAATCAAATTACATTTTTGGCATTCGCTTCATCATGCTGGCCATGGCTGCCGGGTTACTCATTTGTTTCATAACCTTTCGCATATCATCAAACTGTTTGATCAGGCGGTTTACTTCTTCCAGTTTGGTGCCCGAGCCATTGGCTATACGTGTGCGCCTGCTTTGGTTAATGCTATCGGGGTTTTCTTTTTCAAACGGGGTCATGGATTGTATGATGGCCTCTATTCCTTTAAACGCGTTATCATCCACTTCAATATTCTTCATCATTTTACCTACGCCAGGTATCATGCCCATCAGATCCTTCATATTACCCATTTTTTTGATCTGTTGAATCTGGCTGTAAAAATCGTTAAAGTCGAATTTATTTTTGCGGATTTTCTTTTGCAGTTCAGCCGCTTCTTTTTCATCAAACTGCTGCTGCGCACGTTCAACTAATGAAACCACATCACCCATTCCCAAAATACGGGATGCCATACGATCGGGGTGGAAAACGTCGAGCGCTTCCATCTTTTCGCCTGTACCAATAAACTTGATGGGTTTGTTAACTACTGATTTAATGGAAAGGGCGGCGCCACCACGGGTATCACCGTCAAGCTTGGTTAATACAACACCGGTAAAATCAAGGCGTTCATTAAATATGCGCGCGGTATTTACTGCGTCCTGGCCGGTCATGGCATCAACCACAAATAAAATTTCGTGTGGATTTACTGCAGCTTTTACCTGTTCAATCTCCACCATCATGGCTTCGTCTATAGCTAAGCGGCCCGCGGTATCAATAATGACCACATTATTTCCATTCTGTTTGGCAAGCGCTATACCTTCGCGGGCAATAGCAACAGGATCTTTAGATTCGCGGTTAGCATATACCGGGATGCCTATTTGTTCGCCTAAAACCTGCAACTGGTCAATTGCCGCCGGGCGGTAAATATCATCAGCTACTAATAACGGCTTCTTGTTTTTTTGTGTCTTTAAAAAATTAGCCAGTTTCCCGGTAAAGGTGGTTTTACCGGCACCGTTTAAACCTGCTATTAAAATAATAGTAGGTGAACCCTTCAAATCAATTTCGGCGGTACTGCCGCCCATGAGCTCGGTAAGCTCATCATTCATGATCTTGGTGAGCAACTGACCGGGAGAAACGGTTGTTAATACATTTGCACCCAATGCCTTTTGCCTTACATCATCAGTAAAGGCTTTGGCTGTTTTATAGTTAACGTCGGCGTCCAGAAGAGCTTTGCGTATCTCCTTCATGGTTTCAGCCACGTTTATTTCTGTAATAGTTCCTTGTCCTTTCAGGACTTTAAATGCCCTGTCGAGTTTATCCGAAAGATTTTCAAACATTGTTCTTACTCAAATTAAAGATTGCAAAGTTACGATTTTGGCCCATTAATTAAGGGAAACTATATATAATACCTAAAGCCAGTCCTTCGGTACCCTGTGGCTGGCCCGAGGTTGTTTTATCGTACAGAAATGTTCCATTTATAGTAACGTTTACCAGGCGGTTTACTTTAGCTATTAAAGTAGCATCAACACGATGAGTTACATAGGTAAGCGGTGATCCGTAAGGTATGAACAGTGCATAACGGGCATTGATATGCAGATTCTTCATTAAATCCTTATCAATAGTGGCTACCACTTGGAACGCTATGTCGTTACGAAAGGTTTTGCCTCGTGTTACACCATAATTCAATGGTATATTATGATAAATGGTGGTGTCTAAAACAAAGGTTTGCCTTGCAGTACCGGTACCAAAGCGCAAATCGAAGTATTTGGTAGGCTTATACTCCAAACCGACAGATTCAGTAATATAACCCGGGGCCATAAAGTTTGAAATGAGCAAATCAGGTGTTGCACTTGCACCCGTACCCGTTCCATATTGAAAACCTTTATCAAATTGTGATTCAAAAGTTAATGAACCGAAAAAAGACCAGTGCTTTGATACTTGCGATGACACTTTGTTATCAAAAAATATCCGGTCGTTTGTTTTACGTGCACCCTGGCCCTTGTTTTTTGATATGCCATATATAAGGTTTGTTTCGGTAGTATAATCAAATGGGGTTTTGTTATATTCTGCTTTAAAATCGAAATTTGTTCCCAACGCAACCGCGTTTACCCCCCCGGCGCTATAGTTATTACTAAAAGCGGATTGGTTAAAGTTTAGCGCAAAGTTGATAGCTTTATGCCAGTAGCTTATCTTATAATCAAGCATGATAACCGGTATAAATTCAGGCTGAATAACAATTGGCCTTACGATAACAGGGAGTGCATTTTTACGGGGATCAATACGATATTTATTAAGCTGATTGGTATCAATTTTGGCGCTGTCTTTTTTTAACGAATCGGCCTTTTGTGCTTTAACAAATAGGGCACTTAGTAAAAGCACAAAAAAAAGTAATCCGGGTCGAAGTTTTGGCATGTACAAATTAAAGAAAAAATAATTTTCCACATCTAATTTAATGCCACTTTAATACTGCAATAAAAGATGTTATTCTTTTGAAGGCATTAGGGGAGCCAAAGTGTATGCTTTTGGGTTCCTTAAATATCTTTTGTAATTAGTTTTAATTGAGGCTATAAATTCATAGTCGGTAGCGTTTAATACAAAAAAATAGCCGGGCCTGTATTTTTGCATAAAGTCGGTTAACTTTTTATCCTTTAAGCCTGTAATTTTTTCCACTAATGACTGGTTAAACCGGAAATCTATTACATCCTGTTTGTAATCACGGTCTATAATATTACGTAAATGTCTCGCATTACGGCCACTACGGCTAAATGCATTATATAAAGCATCAATACTTAATCCTGCACCACCTGATGACGGAAGGCTCAAAAAATCGTGATAGGCTAATGAACCATATATCTTATTATACTCACGTTTGGTTTCCGCTAATTTCTTTTCGGGGGTAAGTGCCGTATCTACTATAGTAACTTCCTTCAGTTGTATAGACGAACGCTTCATGTAAACTGCTATCGGAATGGTATTTTGTACCTTAACCGTATCACTAATGTATTCTTGTCTTTTAAAAACTAAAAGATCCCCGGGCTGAGCCTCAATCGTAAAAACCCCGTTCAGATTGTTATATACTGATTGACCACTGTTGAGGTTGACTACATTAATTTTTGCAATGCGGCCCTGGTTTTCCTTATCAAACACAATACCTGCAATAGACTTTTCCTGGGAAAAACCTTTAATTGCCAGGATGCAAAGGAATAAAAGAAGCCAGAATTTCATTACGGGTAAAACTAAGCGTTTGCTTAAGTTTGATAATATTATTTAACAAAAATTAACAGCTATTTGGATATAACCAGTGTCTGGCCAATTTTTATGCTGTTATCTGCCATGTTGTTTATGGCTTTTAACTCATCAACTGTAAGTCCAAAACGTTTAGATAAGCTATATAGTGTGTCGCCTTGTTGTACGGTATATAATTTATTAACGGGTGTGTTTTGAACAACGGAGTCTTTTATAGCCTTCCCGATATTATTATTAATTTGGGTTAGTACCCGGTCCTCACGTTTAATTTTTTGAATTTCACCTTCAGGGCGGTCATATTGATCCAGGTTATATTTCTGTATTACGCCTATCAGCAATTGAGGATAATTGGGATTGGTGGCATATCCGGCTGCACTTAAACCATGCGCCCAGCCCTGGTAATCATTTTTATCCAGCTCAAACAATGCCGCGTATCGCTTTCTTTTTAAAAATTCTGAGTGGTCGCGATAGGAGTCTTCCGGATGATCATATACCCGGAAACAGTCATCTTTATTATCATCGTCCTTAAAATAGCTTTTTCCCATCCAATCGGATGTGCACTTAATTCCAAAATGATTGTTGGCTACTTTTGCCAGCTCGCCATTTCCCGTGCCCGATTCAAAAAGCCCCTGGGCTAATGTAATGCTTGCCGGTATACCATAAAGATTCATTTCCTGTATGGCTATAGCTTTAAACCGGTCAATATATTGTTGGGTTGTGTAGGGAACAAATGCTGCAATAGCTTCCTGATTGGCTTTTTGAATCTGTTTGTTGTTTTCGCTCGCCTTACTATTGCTGATGACTGGAATACTGCTGCTGATTTTTTTACGCGCCGAACAAGAGCTGAATAAAATAAGGGCACTAAATAACAAAGGGGTTAATTTCTGCTTTATAGCAAAATTGGCATTATTCATGAATCAAAAATACATTAAAAAAGTATTATTGATTAGTTTCTGCCAATTGCTTCGGCTCCTCAGGGGTGCTGTCTAAATCATTTAAATGATATTTACGGATAATTGCCAATACCTGGGATCCCCATTTACGGCTGCTGGCATAGCCACTGCGTTGAATTCCCTTAACCCATTTTTCGTAGTCATATTGGGTAAGCTCTTCGGCAAGGTGACTAAACTGTTTACGTTCAGTCATGATCCTTGCAAAATCCTGATATGAGTCTAATATTGAATCGTATTTTTTATAAGCCGTGTGTATTTTCTTTTTGTGTCTGTATATCACACCCCCGCTTCCGCCTTTTACTCCAAACTGATTGTTTAATGTTTGAGCAATGGTGCTGTTTCCGTTACCGGATTCATGCATGGCAATGCCTATAATAATGCTGGCCGGTATACCGGTTTCATGCATTATTTCAATGGCATTATCTTTAAATTGTTCTATATAGGATTTTGAGGTGTTCTTTTGCGCGAAAACAGCAAAAGAGGGTATTAACAGGGTTGTAATCAGTAAGACTTTCTTCATAATTATTTTTTTCGAATGATCAGTAAGCCATCGCGCACAGGAAGAATTAATTTCTCAATTCTCATGTCTACGGCAATCTGGTCATTTAGTTTGCGGAAGCTCTCTGTATCGGCATCTTTTGCTGGCCCATATACCTTTCCCTTCCACAAAACATTGTCAATTATTATCAATCCTCCGGATCTGACTTTGTCAAATATTAACTGAAAATAGAGATAATTATTCTTTTTATCTGCATCTATAAATACAATATCAAAATTGGTTTCCTTAAAATCGGCTATTATTTGCGCTGCAGGGCCAAAATGAAGCTTTATTTTTTTTTCAACATTTGTTAGTTTAAAATGCGAATTAAGCATTTCTTCCATTTCCCGGTTAACTTCAATGGTATGTATCAGCCCATCTTCTGTTAAACCTTCGGCCAGGCAAATGGTGGCGTAGCCGGTAAATGTTCCAATCTCTAATATGAGTTTTGGCTGCATCATTTTACTGAGCATGCTCAGTACGCGGCCCTGGTAATGACCCGACAGCATATTAGGTTTTAGTACCTTTAAGTGGGTTTCCCGGTTAATAAATTTTAAGGCCTCCGGCTCCGGCTCGCAATGGTTATCCAGGTATGTTTGTAAGTCATCTTCCAAAATCTCCATCCGGCAAATGTACGGATTTTGTCCGGGTCATAATTCTTTTAGCGTTCCTGGTATTAATATAGCAACAGCAATATAGTAACAGCCCGAATAGCAGTCTTAACATTATAGTAACATATCCCTAAGGAAAACGGCATCAAATTAGAGGATTATATAAAAAAATATGATCGTTTTATTAGAGAACTATGAATGAATATGGTAAATATCTGCTTAAATATTAGTGATTTATGTATATGAGAAATAAAGAATAATCGGATAACTTGAATTATTGGGGTTTTTTAACAAACAAAAAGTCTAAATATAAGGACACTTTTTAGTAAAAAATACAACAATAAGAGAAAGTAAATATCGTTTGAAAATAAATTACTAACTTTTATTTAATTATCGTAATTTGAAACCGTATTTCTGACTTACAGAAAACGAAAATTAATCGCTCTTATTTTTAAAATAATAATTATGATAATAGTTAAACTTAAAGGTGGGATGGGGAACCAAATGTTCCAATATGCGTTTGCCAGATCTTTGGCATCTAAATATAATGTAGATTTTAAACTGGATGTAAGCCATTTTTGGGATCATAAGTCTTTAAAAGAGGTGCCTCGTGAATATGGGCTGCATAAATTTAATATTATAGAGAAAATCGCCTCTAAAAATGAGATCTCTAAATATGTATTATTTACAGACCCTCCAAAAAATACCGCTGAAATCTATATCAAAAAAATAGTAAACAAGATTTATAAAAGGTTAAATGCTAAATATGTTATTGAACCCGATGTAGATAAATACAATGAAGAAGTTTTAAAAGAGGACCCTGCTGATCGATATTTTGACGGAAACTGGATAACAGAAAAGTATTTCACATCAATTCGCGATGTTATTCGTAAAGATTTTAGCTTCAAGTATGAATTACCGGAAGAAGCAAAACAAATAGCTGAATATATAAGCCAGGTTGATTCTGTTTGTGTACATGTTAGAAGAACGGATTTTTTAAATGACGTACGGCAAATTTCAATTTCACCGGAAGATATAAACAAAGGTTTGACTTACCTTAAAAAGCGGGATATCAGCCCGGTTGTTTTTGTGTTTTCTGATGACCCTAAATGGTGCCGGGAAAATTTAATGTTTGATTATCCCGCAATTTTCATTTCAGAAGAAAATGCAGGCTCTGACGCTGATGTTCATTTTCAATTAATGCGTTTATGTCATTACTTTATTATATCTGTTAGTACATTTGGTTGGTGGGCGGCATGGCTTTCAACTTATCCAAATAAAGTTGTTCTTCATCCTCATAACTATAATTCAACGGATTGGTCTGCAGAAGGCTGGATAGATTTGTCGACCCTTAAGTAATTAAAAATATAACTAAACTGTATTTAATACCCCGCCATTCCCTACTGGGAGGGCAGGGTTTTTTGATGCTATAGAAAAAAATACTGCCTTAATTAAGGATCTTTTTAGCGATAGTTAATAAAGATTATTTACTCCAATACCTGCCTGGCTTATTTTAATTTATATCACAATTACTTGACAATTGATTTAGCGTTTTATTAGATTAAACGGTTAGTTTTGCCTACCAAAACCATGATAAAATTTTACGCTACCTCATTTTTTATTTTCACTTTTTGCATTGTTGCCAATGCGCAATCCAAACGCGATACGACAAAAAGGGACAGTGCGAAGCACCTGCAAGCAGTTACAGTTAAAGGCTATCTTTCTGAGCAGCCTTTATTAAGTGTACCGGCCTCAGTAAGTACATTAACTGCTGAACAGCTAAAATTACAACCCGATAATTCATTGGTATCTGCCATGAATACCATACCCGGCGTAAGGATGGAGGAGCGGTCACCGGGTAGTTACCGGTTATCTATAAGAGGCAGCCTGCTACGTTCGCCTTTTGGTATCAGGGATGTTAAAATATACTATGACGATATTCCGCTGACTGATGCAGGTGGAAACACCTATTTAAATGCCATTGATGTAAACAGTGTACAAGGAATTGAAGTATTAAAGGGCCCTGATGGCAGTTTATTTGGAGCTAACTCAGGCGGGGTGGTTTTAGTGAGCCCGGTTAACCGTTATGCCGATAGCAATTTTGTTAAATTAGGTTTTAATGGAGGCTCTTACGGATTGGTTCATGAAAATGTCGCCTTACAAAATTCGGATAAAAACAACCAGTTAAACATTAACCAGGCCTATGAAAGCTATGGGGGATATCGCCAGCATAGCGGAATGTATCGTAATTATTTCCAGGCAGTTGATCGTATAACTTATGCGGGTAACAACCATTTAAAAATATTAGGCTTTTATTCTGATCTGAAATATCAAACGCCCGGTGGGTTAACATTGGCTCAATTCCAGTCAAATCCGCAGTTGGCCCGGACCCCCACCGCAACTATTCCCGGTGCCATACAGAATGATATTGGCATTCATCAAAAAATGTTATTAGGCGGTGTGACAAACGAGGTGCACATTACCAGTCATATCCGCAATGTGCTGGCTATATATGGCACTTACGTTAATTTTACAAATCCTTTTGTTACCAATTATGAGCAGCGTTATGAAGGTACTTACGGGATGCGCACCTATTTTGAATTTACCGGAACAAAGCAAAAAAACCTGGATTGGATAGCAAATATTGGCCTGGAGTGGCAGCAAACCAATGCCGATATCAATAATTATGGGGTTAAAAAAGGGGGGGTAAGAGATACGGCTCAAACTTTAGATAAGATGAACACCGACCAGCACTTCATATTTGCCCGCTACGAAGCTAATATTTATAAGCGTTTGCATGTTGAGGGTGCCCTGAGCTTAAATTTTTATGATTATAATTTCAAAAATATTTATCCATTTGCACAAAATACATTTACACCCCGAAACTTTACACCACAGTTAATGCCCCGCGTAGCTTTATCTTATCAGGTAACCAATGATTTTATATGGCGGGCATCTGCGAGCAGGGGATATTCAACCCCTACCACAGCAGAGATACGGCCTACTGATAATATTATTAATACCGCTTTACAAGCTCAATACGGTTGGAATTATGAAACCGGTTTCCGTTTACGAAGCAAGGATGAATCACTATTTATTGATGCTTCTGTTTTTTATTACCATTTGCAAAATGCTATTGTGCGCCGCCTTAATCCCGACGAAACAGAATATTATGTTAATGCTGGCGGAACCAGGCAACCTGGTTTTGAATTAGCTTTCAGCAACTGGATCATTAAGCAAAATACAAGTGGTTTTATCCGTGGGCTTCAGCTAAACGAATCCTATACTTTAAGCAAATTTACATTCACCGATTACAAAGTTGCAACAGCCAACTATTCAGGCAATCAACTAACCGGTGTACCGCAGCAGGTAATTATTTCGAGCGTACAACTCAAATTTCCGGCATATTTATACCTGTTTGTAGAGTACAACCATACGGCGCGTATCCCGCTTAATGATGACAATACAGTTTTTGCAGCGCCTTATGATTTGCTGCAGGCAAAAGCTGGCTGGCAGCATAAGCTAACACGCAAAAGCCATATAGAACTATATGCCGGTGCTGATAATATCCTGAATAAAAAGTATAGCCTGGGTAATGACCTGAATGCCGTAGGGAACCG
>JAQBOY010000489.1 GCA_028287805.1 Mucilaginibacter sp. | reverse complement strand
CCGTATCATCTGCCCGTAATTCCATTTTCGCAGCATGGCGTTTACCGTATTGACAATCCGTTTCGCACGCGTTTCATTGGTTTTAGCGCTGTCTATCCATTTAATAAAATATTCCCGGTGAGACTTTGCCAGGCTGTTAAAAAAATCAAGTGCTTCGGGCTCAAATTCAAAACATTCCTGTAAATCATCAGGCACTTCTATTTTAAAATCCTTATCCTCTTCTATTCTTACCTGCAGCATGGCTCCAACGTTTTTATGCAAAGCCTTGCGTATCTCCGCTTTCAGCGCCATAATAAAATTTCCTTCGCCCATAGGTATAAGGGCCATGCCTTTAATTACAAGGCCATCCAGCATTCCTTTTATCCTGAACGATTTTTTATTATTTGGTTTAAGCTGCTGTGCTATGTCTGCCGGAATTTCAATATAACTCCATCCGGTTTTTTCGCCTTGTTCTGCAAACTGTAAAATGAGGGTATTAAATTCTACCATTATATCAGCAATTATACGCCAAATGTTAAATATAAGTTAAATCGTAAATTTTTTGTAACGTAAGGAATCTTTCTGTTGTCCTATAGCTATATACCAATTAATAACCCTAAAATAAAAATATTATGAAAAATTTAAAATCAATTATGTTGGGTTTAGCCCTTCTTGTAGTTTGCGGTGCCGCACAAGCTACAGAACCTGCACCATCTTTAACAAAAAATTATGTGATCCACACTTATATATACGCTTTGGCCAAAGGTCAGCTGACTGGAATGGGTGACATTGTAGATGAAAATGCGAAATTCAGCCTGCTTCGCGGCAAGCAGATATTAAGTTTCAGCAAAGGCGAAGTAATGGACAATTTAAAACTTACTAAAAATGTAGTGATGGACTGTACCATCAATACTTCAGTAATTGAAAGTACTCCTGATTTTACACTGGTAAAAGTAGATATGAAATTTACCAATTTCGTTCGCAGCAATTATATCACTTTGGTTAATACCGGCGCAGGCTGGAAGATCACCAACGTTTACAGCGTATTTAAATAAGTTTAGTTTAATGTTTATGTAGGAAGTCCTGGTTTACCAGGGCTTTTTTTTGTTACAAAGTAACAAACGTTAAAGTTATGTTAAAGCTCAAATAAAAAAGTAACTATCGCTGTTTTTGCTTGTCTATTGAACGTTGTTGTATACAACCAGTTAATAATTAAATAATAAATATTATGAAAATTTTAAAATCAATACTGCTTGGCCTTAGTTTGCTGGTAGTATGCGGCGCAGCAAAAGCAAGTGACGTTCCTTTAACCGAAGATTACGTAATCAATACCTACGTAGATGCCCTTACACAAGGCAATTTGAATGGCATTAATAATATACTGGCTGCAAATGCCCAATTTAATGTACTGCAAAACAAAAAAGTGGTAACCTTTAGCAAACAAGATATGGTGGATTATTTAAAATCCAATAAAGGTGTTCAGCAGAATTGCATAACGGCTACAACATTAATTGAAAACAATGCAGATAATGCGATTGTTAAAGTGGATATGAAATATGCTGATCATGTACAAAGCAATTTGGTTACCATGATTAATACTGACAACGGGTGGAAGATCAGTAACGTTTATAGCATTTTTGAATAAATGTGGGTTTATTTTTAATGAGGGGCCCCGGGAAACCGGGGTTTTTTTATTTGACATAAGGTGCTAAAACCACTTGCCATTTATCATACCCTTTACTGTTTAAATGCAGATAATCTTCTTTAAATAAGGACGAATCGGGTGCGTTGGTATATTTATTAAGAATAGCTGAACCGAGATCAACATCATAAGTTTTTGGTTTACCCCTGATAAAATCTTTTATTAACCGATTGGCTTGTATAACTTCAGGATAATACTTTAGCCTGCTTGGGCTTTGCTTTATGGATAGCCAGTAGATTTCTGCATCCGGCAGTTGTTGTCTAATCATTCCCCATAACCTGGCAAAATCATCTGCTACTGATTTTGCTGACCTGCCCGCTGCAATATCATTTTCACCTGCATAAATAAATATTTTATGAGGATGATAAGGAAAAACAAGATAAGGTGTGTAATAAGCTACCCATTGTGACAATTCAGAGCCACCTACGCCGCGTTTAATAATCTGTGCTTTTGTAAACCGCTGTTCCAAGTCAGTCCATAAACGTATAGATGAACTGCCTATAAATAAAATGCCCCCTGATTTTGGAAAGCTCAGGCTATCCTGGTGTTTAAAATCCCTTACCTCGTTAGCAAAAGGAAAATTTTGCTGCGCGTATAGTTTTGAACAAAAAACAAAACCGGTTATCAATAACAATAATTTTAATTTCATCGGGTTAGGTTAATCTGTCTTCAAAAAATAAAAATGGTAAAAAATTTTCTATGCCGCTGGTTATCCAGGTAAGGCCATCTATACAGTATAATATTACCCGTATAGGTTTGTCCTGCTTCCTTTCATATTCGGCCAGCACCTGTAAGCAGGAACCACAGGGAGTAACCGGCTTTAAAAGTTCGAAACCGTCAGTATGAGCGGTTATTGCTATACTTTCTATCGGATCATTCGGATATGTTGCCCCCCAATGAAACAGTGCTACACGTTCAGCACATAAACCTGATGGGTAAGCCACATTTTCCTGATTACTGCCATGAATTATTTTTCCGCTTTTTAATTGCAGCGCTGCCCCTACCCTAAATTTTGAATAGGGAGAATGAGAATTGGCCATAGCATTTACCGCTTCGAGGCATAAATTTTGATCGGTTGTATTTAATTCCTTTAATGAAGTATATTCTTCAAAAGCTATTTTAATTTCGTGGTTAGTCATTTGTTTCAGCCTTCAAAAAGAAGGGGAAACAAGATAAGGATTATTTTAGACACTTCACAAATCTATCCTTGAAAATATCC
>JAQBOY010000486.1 GCA_028287805.1 Mucilaginibacter sp. | reverse complement strand
ACAATGGTTCCATCGGCAGTTGCACCTAAACCAATTTTTTGGATAGTTAATGGCCGGTACCCAACTAAAGTAAACATTTGCTCGCGGGTAAGTGTGAGCTTAACCGGGCGCTTAACCATTTTTGCAGCCTGTACAGCGGCTATCTCATGCGGCCAGGTACGCAGCGACGAACCAAACGCGCCACCAACAAAGCGGGAGTTGATCTGTACATTCGCAGGATCAAGGTTAAAAGCGGTAGCTACTGCTTTTTGCGAACTCACTACCCCCTGCGATTTTGTATAAAGCGTAACTTTATTATCGCCATCCCAATAGGCCGTAGTTACATGCAGTTCCATCGGGTTATGCATCTCTGACGGTTGCAGGTATTCCTGTTCTATTTTTACCGGGGCATTTTTATAAGCATTAGCTTCACCACGTGAATAATCCTTATAATTTCCATTCTGAGGGGTAACGCCCTTATCTAAATTTTTATGAAAATTGGTTTCAAACGGTTGCTTTTGATAGGTAGCCTTAACTAAACTGGCAGCATGGGTTGCCCTTTCAAATGTTTCGGCTACAACCAGTGCAATAGGCTGACCGTTAAAATAGATATGGTTGTCATTAAACAACTTTAAACCTTTAACCGGCTTGGCCGCATCTGCCTGATAACCGGGTACTTTAATAGCATTAAAGTGTGTTATTACTGCCAGCACACCCGGGGCGCGTTCGGCGGCTTTGGTATCAATAGCCGTTACCGTTCCGCTGGTAATAGTTGCCGGCACTAACACTCCATAGGTTAAACCCGGTAATTTATACTCTCCCGAATAGGTTGCCTTACCGGTAACTTTTAATCTGCCATCAACGCGGCTTAATGGATCTCCTATAGCGTCTTTTTTCATCACGATCATTTATTAAAAATGGTTAAAAGCACCAATGCCTGTTTTGTTATGAAGCTATGCCGGATGCCATTTTTAATGCCTGGATAACAGCATTAGGCGCCAGCTTTAATTTGAATTTATTATATTCATAAGCCTTAGCGCCTTGCATAGCAATTTGAGCGGCTTGTTTAAAATTATCCTCATTTACCGGTTTTCCGGTTAAAAATGTTTCCGCAGCTGTTAAACGCCATGGCTTATGCGCCACACCGCCCATAGCCAGCCTTACACCCTTAATAGTATTATTTTCAATATGCAACGCAGCCGCTGCTGATACCAGGGCAAACGCATATGATGTCCGGTCGCGTATTTTCAAATAGTATACATTTTTATTAAACGGGGAAGCAGGGATATCCACCGCAGTTATCAGTTCGCCCTTTTGTAAGGTATTATCCAGCTCCGGATGATCACCCGGCAGGCGGTGGAAATCAGCAAACTTTATTTTCCGTTCTCCTTTTACCCCGCTTACGTGTACGGTAGCATCCAATGCGGTTAAGGCTACATTCATATCACTGGGATTAACCGCTATACATTGATCATTGGCGCCAAAAATGGCATGCATACGGTTATAACCCTGCAAAGCGCTACAGCCGCTGCCCGGTACGCGTTTATTGCATGGAGCTGTAATATCAAAAAAATAAGGGCACCGCGTACGCTGCATTAAATTACCGCCTGTAGTGGCCATATTTCGTAACTGCGGCGATGCGCCGGCATTAATAGCAAGCGATAATAATGGAAAGTTCTCTTTAACAATTGCACTGTCTGCAACCTCGCTGTTGGTTGCTAAGGCGCCTATAGTTATCCCGGTGGGTGTTTTCTGGATCTGTTTTAACGGAAGATGGTTAATATCAACCAATTTATTGGTAACAACCACCCCCATCTTCATCAAATCAACAAGGTTGGTACCACCCGCTAAAAAATGACCGTTAGAGTCCTTGGCTAATAACTTTATGGCGCTTGCTATTTCAGCCGGCCTTGAATATTGAAACTGGTTCATGATGGCTGTCCTCCCTTAACTTCCTGTATGGCCTTCACAATATTTGGATAGGCCCCGCAACGGCAAATATTACCACTCATAAATTCTTTTATTTCTGCTTCAGAGTGGGTATGCCCTTCTTTAACCAGGGCCGTTGCCGACATTATTTGCCCGGAAGTACAGTATCCACACTGGAAGCCATCATGTTTAATAAATGCCTCCTGCATCGGGTGCAGGTCATCGCCGTTGGCCAGTCCTTCTATAGTGGTTACTTTTTTCCCCGAATTGGTTATGGCAAGGCTAAGGCAGGAGTTAATGCGAACGCCGTTTACATGTACCGTACAGGCGCCGCATTGCCCGCGGTCGCAACCCTTTTTAGTACCTGTCAAAGCAAATTCTTCGCGTAATAAATCTAAAAGCGTTGTGCGTGGTTCAACTGATAAACTATGCTTTACGCCGTTAACTTCCAGGGTAAGCGGTACTTTCTCAAAAATATCCGCAAACTTTTCATCCCACTGTTTTTCTGCCGATTTAACAATAGTAACCGGCGTTAAAGCAATAGCGGTTAAGAAAGATGACTTTTTGATAAAATCCCGCCTTGTTTCAGTTGAGTTGCCAGTGCTCTCCCCGGGTTGACTGCATTGCTTTTTACTGGACATAAGTTAAATTATTGAAATGTAAATAATTCGTATTGATTATCTAACAAGCTATAATTATTAAATACACATTATAACTATAAGTTTTATACCTGTCATTATTAAAGAATCATTTGATGATGTAAAGTTACCCAGATCCGGGTTCAAATAAAAAACATTATTAACTAATAAATAAATTAGTTAATAAATTACATTACGAAGACGCTTAATTAAAGAGTAATATATATAGGAGTATTTTTCGCCCAGGGTCGGTTTTTCCGTACACGGATCAGGCTTTTATTGTTTATGGTAGGGTGAACACCAAACATAGGCTGAATTATAATGCGCTGGCGATGCTTTTCCCTGCGGTTTTTCCTGAAAATAAGCATCCTCCTAAAAATGTTCCTTCTAATGCCCGGTAGCCATGCATCCCACCACCTCCAAATCCTGCTGCCTCACCTGCAGCAAACAGCCCAGTAATTATCTGCCCTTCGGCATTTAACACGTGCCCTTCTAAATCAGTTTCTATTCCGCCGAGTGTTTTACGGGTAAGGATATGCAGCTTTACCGCTATTAAAGGGCCTGCAGAAGGGTCGAGTAATTTATGTATGGGAGCCGTGCGTATCAGTTTGTCTCCTAAATATTTTCTCGCGCCGCGAATAGCGGTAATTTGCAGGTCTTTGCTGAATGTATTTTCTGTTTCCCTGTCTCTTGCTATAATTTCCTGACTAATACGCTCAAAATCAAGAAGCGGTTTTGGTGTAATCGCATTCATCCCATCTACCAGGTCTTTCAGGTTATCCTTCACTATAAAATCTTCTCCATGTTGTTTAAATGCCTCAACAGGAGCAGTTGCCTTGTTCCCAATTGCCCGTCCTAACACCATACGCCAGTTCTTACCGGTGAGGTCAGGGTTTTGCTCCGAACCCGACAGCGCAAATTCTTTACGGATGATCTTTTGATTCAGAATAAACCAGGTGTAGTCATGGCCGGTATGCATGATATGATCAAGCGTTCCCAGTGTATCAAAACCGGGGAACAATGGCACAGGCAGCCGCCGGCCTTCTGCATCCAACCACAAAGATGACGGACCCGGTAAAATCCGGATACCATGATCTTTCCATATAGGGTTCCAGTTTTTTATACCTTCGGTATAATGCCACATCCGGTCGGGATTAATCACACTGCCGCCAGCATCCTTCACAATACCTATCATGCGCCCATCCACATACTCAGGAACTCCGGACAGCATATTGTCAGGAGCCTTGCCTAAACGTTGTGGCCAGTTTTTTCTAACCAGTTCATGGTTAGCCCCAATACCTCCCGAAGTTACCACAACTACCGGTGCATTGATGGTGAAATTGCCAATAACATCATTATTGCTTTTCTCACCCCGCTGTACACTGCTTTCCGCTAAAACCTCGCCGCTAATCCCCTTTACAAACCCATTTGTTATCATTAGTTCTTTAACCCTATGCCTGAACTTTAACTGTACCAAACCAGCTGAGGCAGCAGCCTTTATCCGGTCGGTAAAAGGCTGTAACACACCCGGACCGGTGCCCCAGGTAAGATGAAAGCGTGGTACCGAGTTACCAGGCCCTATAGCTCCGGAGCCGCCCCGTTCGGCCCATCCAACCACCGGGAAGAATTTGATGCCTAATTGTTTAAGCCAGGCATATTTTTCACCTGCTGCCCATGCCACATATGCCTCCGCCCATTTTCTGGGCCAATGGTCTTCGGGTCTGTCAAACTGCGCAGAGCCCATCCAATCCTGCAGGGCAAGTTCATAACTGTCTTTGATACCCATTCGTCTTTGCAAGGGCGAGTCAACCAGAAACAAGCCGCCTAATGACCAGAATGCCTGCCCTCCCAGGTTTTGTTCAGGTTCCTGGTCGATAATTACAATGCGCAAGCCTGTATTGATCAATTCATTCGCCACGGTAAGACCCGCAATGCCAGCCCCTATAATAACAACATCAGCAGTTGTAGTCATGAATAAATATAGGTATTAAATTATCGCTTATTAAAAACAAATTCCGATGAAACCTTATTTTTTATATTATCGGGATTACCAATAATTCACTACTTGGGCTTGGCAAAAGCCGACACTGGAACTTGCTAAGGGATTTAAAGCAACATTGGATGAATTGAGTAAACGAGCAACAGGTGGGATAAAGATGTAGTGAAAACGATATGCTCAATAATTGCAGCGCTTATTTGGCCAACTTGTTTATTTGGACAGATCAATTCGCCAGATACCATTACTGCGAATTATTGGGGTGGAAAAATTGAGCTTAACGGAAAATTGGATGAGGCTGTTTGGAAACAGGCAATTCCGATTTCCCATTTTATACAAAGGGAGCCGGATTTTGGTAAACCTGCAACGGAGGAAACACGTGTGACTATCGTCTACACCTCCACAACTTTATATATAGGTATTTGGTGCTTTCAGAAACACTACAAAATTATATCAAAATCCTTGCAACGGGACTTTGATTTTATGGGCGAGGATAACTTTAAAATTGTCATTAGCCCTTTTAATGACGGTAGAACAGGTTATGAATTTGTGATCAACCCTAATGGGGCAAGAGCCGATCTTTTAATAGCTGCAAATGATGACCCCAATTCGGATTGGAACGGAGTTTGGGATGCCGCCGTTACCATGAATAGTGATGGATGGTTTGCAGAGGTTGAAATTCCTTACAATACGCTGAAATTTAAAAATGCGTCAAAACCAATATGGGCTATCAATTTTGAACGTGATATTAACGCGAACAACGAGCAGGACAGGTGGCAAAACTGGTCGCGGAATAATAAACTGGAAAACTTTTCGCTGGCTGGAAGCTTATCCGGATTGCAAAATGTTACTTACTCGCAACTATTTGAATTTAAGCCCTATGCGCTAACCGGATGGGATTTGAAAAAAAACACCAGTTACAAGCTCGTAAAAAAGATTGGGGCTGATCTGAATTACAATATAACGCCATCTCTTAAACTTAACTTAACCGTTAATACGGATTTTGTGCAGGTTGGTGCAGATATTATACAAGTTAACCTCACCCGTTTCAATTTGTATTATCCCGAAAAAAGAGATTTTTTCCTGGAAGGGGCAGGTAACTTTGAGTTTATTCTTGGCAATAATAATTATGCTTTTTATTCACGAAAAATAGGCCTGGAAAACTTTAAACGCGTTGACATTCTTGGAGGAGTACGGCTATTTGGACAGGCTGGTAAAAGCAACATCGGTTTTCTCTCCTTGCAAACAGCCGCAACTGACACCATCCCGACTGTAAACAATACCGTGTTGAGATACAAATACAATATTGGCGAACAGTCCTACATCGGATCTATTATTACATCAAAGATAACCAACAGAAGTAATAACCTGATCGTAGGCCTCGACGGTCATTATTTAACCTCACATTTCCTTAAAAATAAAAACTTAGAAATCGCAGCTACATTCGCAGAAAACATTGATAATGGCAAGTTTAAAGCAAACTCTTTTGTGTACCGGATATTTGTGGATTATCCGAATGACTTGATTGATCACTTCATCGCTATATCATCTTTGCCGCAAAACTTTAATCCTCAATTAGGCTTTTTGACGCGGCGTAATTACAATGCCCTAAACTGGCACCTGATTATTGAACCCAGGTGGTTTAATCAATATGGGATAAAGAAAATAGAATTTATGCCCTGGTTCCTTGCACTACTCCACACGAAAAGTACGGGCGAACTTGAAACTTTTCGTAATGAAACGCGCCCGTTTGGGCTGCTTTTTAAAACCGGGGATGAATTTCAGTTTAATATTTATCAATCCTACGAGCGGATCGACGTGCCCTTTACCCTAACTAAGAAAATTAAAATTCAAACCGGGAAATACCATATGCATAATTATGAGTTCCGGGTTAATACTTTTAGTGGCAGAAGGGTTTATGCACTGCTATTGTATAATTGGGGAACACTCTATAACGGCAACATTCACACCCTGGTTTTGGTAATGGGAGTTAACGTTAACAAGCACCTGAGTTTTAAAGAACAGTATAATTTGAATCCCATTCGGTATAATGGCGTTAATGACCAAATCCGGCTATGGGTATCTACCATTCGTTATGCTTTCACCAATAAAATTGATATTACTTTGCTTATGCAATACGGTTCACAGCAAGATCAACTTCCTTCGAACTTTAATTTGCACTGGATTCCCAAGATCGGATCGGATTTTTATTTGGTTTGGAACAATAGCTATGACCCTTTAACAAGAGCAGATTATTTGCACCCAACTATTAGCAATGGTGCACTAAAATTTGTTTGGAGAATTACGTTTTAAAAAATCTCGTCAAATCTATCCGGATTTAAATATGTTTAATTCCCATCTCATCTGCTTCCTTTTCCAAAGCTGCGTCATTATTAACAACTACACCACTTTTCTGTATAGTGGGTTGCAGCCTGCCCTGCTTTTGCTGTACTACATGCCAGGCCTCACGGGGTAAATGCGTTTCCTGTCCGGGAGCGACGTGGATAGCTGCGCCCTGGGCATCGATAAGTGTATCCAACTGCGCCGGCTTTGCAGAGTTATAATGTACATTTACATCATCCATTACACATCCCGAGAGATTTTCAATACCTGTTTTCAGGTTATCCGGCAAACCGATAGTAATTGATTTCTTCGTTGATTTTTTGGCGGGGATGCGTTTCATGTTTTAAATGTAAGAATAAGGGGAGAATAAAGTTTCAATAGTTACTTAAAGTTATTTTTTTTTGAATGAGGTAAATTCAATGCTTTGGTATAATTCCTATATTCGAAAATTAAACTATCATACTATGAAACGTGCTAAATTTATACTACCACTGTTGCTTTGTGCAATTACATTTGGTTTTACAACAACCGGAAAAACAGACCATTGGAAACAGTTATTTAACGGAAAAGATTTTACGGGATGGGATAGCTATATAGGCCCCGACCTGGACGATAACGGCAAACCCATTACCGACAAACCTATAGGCTTGAACAATGATCCGCGGCATGTTTTTAGCATAGTAAAGAAAGATGGCGAAAATTTAATCCGCATTTCGGGTGAGAACTGGGGAGCTATATCCACCAAATCAGCATATGAAAACTATCACCTCCAATTGCAGTTTAAGTGGGGTGCGCTTACGTGGGGGCAAAAAAAGAATAAACACAAAGATAGCGGCCTGCTCTATCATTCCGTTGGTAAATACGGTGCAGATTACGGCGCCTGGATGCGTTCGCAGGAATTTCAAATTGAAGAAACTAACTGCGGCGAATACTGGGGGGTTGCCGGCGGCATGGCTGACATTCCTGCAATTAAAAAACCTGATAGCAGTTATGTTTACAGTCCGAACGGACCGCTTTTAACATTCAGCCAGGACAGCAAACAGGGTAGACATTGCCTGAAGGGCGGGGATGCCGAGAACCCATCAGGCCAATGGAACACGCTTGACTTGTATTGCCATGGCGATACCAGCATACATGTTGTAAATGGCAAGGTAATGATGGTATTATACCATAATAAACAATTGGATAACGGAAAAGAATTACCGCTTACCAAAGGAAAAATTCAAATTCAATCAGAAGGAGCAGAAGTATATTACAGGCAAATAAAGATACAGGCAATTGACCGGCTGCCTGCGGAGGTTGTTAAGCAATTTTAGTGTTCAGCGTTGCAGACACTTGAATGGGCGAAGTGTTTATGGTAGGGTCATACACGGATTATACGCTGAAAACCACTTCCCGTTAAAGGATTGCGGGTTCGATTCCCGCCCTGGATATTTCATTAGCAAGTTGCGAACAACTTGCTAATGATTTTCACTTTTTACACCTACTAAGTCTGACCTAAGATTTGTAACGGATGACACCACTTACGAATTCGATTCGGTAATGATAATTGCGCTGATCTCCAAGGTTTTTTAAATAGATTTTATGCTTAACATTGAAAAAATCTCCCTAACTTCATGGTCATACACTAAAATCAATCGTATGGACGCAATCAACCCTTACATTGGCTTTAACGGCAGATGCCAGGAAGCCATGAACTTTTACCAAGCATGCTTTGGCGGAGAATTAGACCTGCAAACGGTCGACGGCTCACCTATGGAACAGTACTGGCCGGAAGGCAAAGGCAAAATTTTTCATTCCTCCCTCATGCTGAACGGTAAACCGCTGCTCATGGGTTCCGATATGACCGGCCCCAACGGGCAGACGCCAGGCGATAATATTCAGCTGGCCATCGGCTGCACCAGCGAGGAAGAGATCAATACACTCTTCGGTAAGCTTGGAGAAGGCGGCAAGGTGCTGGCGCCGGTGAGTAAAATGTTCTGGGATGCATTGTTCGGCTCTGTACAGGACCAGTTCGGTATCAATTGGATGCTGAATTACCAAACAAGCTGACCAGGTTCGGCCGGGGCCGCTTGTTGCAGATCTTAACAATTCAGCCTATGGTCGGGATTTTCCGTACCATTACCGGCTATAGGTTGAACTCTTGCAAGATGTTTATTTGCTAACTTTTAACATTTAGCCGGCTTGAAAGCAGGCACAATATATAAATTTATGTTTTCCTACCAGAACCGGGTTTGGCTGATAGGCTAAAGCGAATAAAAACAGGGGGTAATAGTTAATTTCATGATAAACAAGGGTTGTTTTTATTATTTTCCGCCTTTATCCAGCCGGTTACGCTCCTGGCGTTCATGATCCTCATCATCCATATCGGGGCCTTTTTCAATCTTATGCCAATCAATAGTTTTATTATACCTTGACATTGCTTTTTGAGGATCGAATATTCTTACATCGCTCTTTATAAATGTATAAGGTGTAAAATCAGGCTTATGTGTTGCCTTTGCGACAAAATCAGACAGATATCATAATCTTGTAAATCAAATACGTTAAACTGTAAAATTAAAAATCCTAACTGAGATAAATTTGTGTTATAAATAAATGCTTGTCATGAATATTATAACAAAAATTATATCAGAACTGGCCTACATGGTATGGGATATCTATTGGGGTTTGGCTTTAGGCTTTATTCTATCGTCCTTGATCCGGGCTTTTGTTCCTACTGAAAGTATCTCTTCAAGATTAGGTAAAAACTCAGTTGCCTCTATCGGGCTTTCCACCCTTTTTGGCGCAATTTCATCATCATGTTCTTATGCCGCTGCATCCATGGCCCGCACATTAATGATCAAGGGTGCAACCTGGTCAAACGCGGTATCGTTTATGGTTGCCAGCACCAACCTTGTTTTTGAGATATTTATTGTGATCGTATCGCTATTGGGCTGGTCGTTTTTTGGCGGTGAGGTCATAGGCGGAATATTTTTTATTATTATCTCCGCTATACTGATCAGTTGGCTTTTTCCGGCAAAAGTAAAAGAAGAAGCCAAAGAACATATTGAAGCATCAGAAGTTAAAAAATCTGATGACCCTCATGCGCATCATCACATGGAAAGTTCCTGCTGCCATCATGATATGAAGATGAATAGCAATGATGAGCATAACAGTAGTTTTAACTTTATTTCAAAGTTAAAAACTGCCAGCGGTCATTACTACATGGATGTAACAATGGTTGGTAAGGATATCCTGATCGGGCTGGTGGTCGCTTCCATTTTAATGGTTCTGGTACCTGATGCTTTTTGGAAAAGTTTGTTTTTAAGCGGAAACAGTAACCTGCCGCATTTCCTTGTATTAAGCTGGAACGCCATCATCGGCATCCTGATCGCCATTTTTGCCTTTGTTTGCTCGGTCGGTAATATTGTAATGGCTGCGGTGTTGTGGCAGGGAGGTATATCCTTTGGCGGTGTGATCGCTTTTATCCTTTCTGACCTGGTTACCATACCCATGCTGATGGTATTCCGTAAATATTACGGCAATAAAACCATGTGGTATTTATTAGCTATCCTGGTGATAAGCATCTTCTTTACTTCCTTGTTTTTGGATTACTCGTTTG
>JAQBOY010000189.1 GCA_028287805.1 Mucilaginibacter sp. | reverse complement strand
AATATATCAATATGTTTATTTCATCAGCTGTAATGGCTACCCTATACTTTGGCGGTTATAATTTTCCGTTCATGCATCATTTAGGGTTATCTGAGAATATGGTAACCATACTCGGTGTAGTGGCGCTGTTTATAAAAATATTTGCCTTTATCTTCTTTTTCATGTGGGTACGCTGGACCATTCCGCGTTTCCGTTATGATCAGTTAATGGACCTGGGCTGGAAAATTTTGATACCACTGGCTATAGCTAATATTGTTATTACCGGGGTGGTTATTACTTTAATCAAATAATTGTTGCGAGGATCAAATGGAACCATTAAGTAATAAAAGGAAAGTAATTGAATCAAAGCCGCTTAATTTTTTAGAGCGGGCTTACCTCCCTGCAATTATACAGGGCCTGGCAATTACGATGAAGCATTTTTTCAGGAAACCGGTTACGATCAGCTATCCTGAAGAAAAGCGTGAGTTTTCTGAAAATTTTCGCGGTATGCATTCCCTTAAGCGCGACGAGGACGGCAGGGAACGTTGCACAGCCTGTGGCTTATGTGCGTTATCATGCCCTGCCGAAGCCATAACCATGATAGCCGCTGAGCGCAAGCCCGGAGAAGAAAATTTGTATCGTGAAGAAAAGTATGCGGCAGTTTATGAGATTAATATGCTGCGCTGTATTTTTTGCGGCCTATGTGAAGAGGCTTGTCCGAAGGAAGCCATTTACCTGGATGGTGATATTGTGCCCGCAGATTATCTGAGAAAAGATTTTATTTACGGAAAAGACAAATTAGTTGAGGCTCCGCTAAATCAATAAAGAAGTTTTATACCTTTGCCCAACTCTTTTTCGAGGGGGCAAAGGTTTTGTAATATTTAACCATGAATACATTTTACTTCATCGCGTTTTTGTCCATATTTTTTTCTATACTGGTAATCTCTGCCAAAAGTCCGGTGCATAGTATACTTTATCTTATACTTACCTTCTTTACGTTTACTATTCACTATATTTTATTGAATGCCCAGTTTTTGGCGATAGTTAACTTTATCGTATATATGGGGGCTATCCTGGTATTGTTTTTATATACCCTGATGTTGATTAATTTAAATAAGGAAGCTGAGCCGGTTAAATCAAACCTGGTTAAGCTTGCCGCGGTTATTGGAGGAGGATGCTTTTTAATTACTATAGTAGCTTCCTTAAAATTACTTAACGTATCACCAGGCGTATCTCTGCAAAACCCTGGCCTGGGCCTGGTGAAAAACCTGGGTAAAGTATTGTTCAACGAATTTTTATTGCCATTTGAAGTGTCGTCTATCCTGTTATTGTCAGCAATGGTAGGCGCTGTTTTATTGGCTACAAAAGAACCAAAATCAGCCGCCTAATGCAAAGCTTAACAAATACCATGCAAGCTGTACCTCTTAATAATTACATATTATTAAGCGCTATTATATTTTCAATCGGAGTTATTGGCGTTTTAATCCGCCGTAATGCTATCGTAATATTTATGTCTGTTGAATTAATGCTGAATGCGGTAAATCTGTTGCTTGCCGCTTTCTCTGTTTACCGCGGTGACGCAACCGGACAAGTTTTCGTTTTCTTTATTATGGCTTTGGCAGCAGCAGAAGTAGCTATTGGATTAGCCATTATAGTAATGATCTATCGTAATACCAACTCGATAGATATTAATGTGCTGAACAGATTGAAGTGGTAAATATAATTAGGTGTCATTGCGAGCGCAGCGTGGCAATCGCAAGGATGCAATACAATTATGCAAGGTTCGCGATTGCTTCGTTCCTCGCAATGACAAAAGAAGATAACATATAATATGGATAAATACATCTGGCTTATTCCTTTATTACCGTTAGCCGGTTTTATTATTAACGGCATTGGCCGAAACAGCTTATCAAAAAACACCATCGGCTTTATTGCAAGTTTACTGGTGTTCGCCTCGTTTGCTTTAAGCGTTGGCGCTTTTTTACAGATCAAATCAACCGGTTTACCTATTAACGTTACTGTGTTTGATTGGTTTGCCGTAGATAACTTTAAAGTACCCTTCTCATTCCTGGTAGATCAATTAAGCTCTATTATGTTGCTGATTATTACAGGAGTAGGTTTTCTGATCCACTTATACTCAATTGGCTACATGCATGATGATAATGGTTTTGGTAAGTTTTTCGCTTATCTGAACCTGTTCGTATTCTTTATGTTGCTGCTGGTTATGGGTTCAAACTACCTGATCATGTTTATTGGCTGGGAAGGTGTGGGCTTATGCTCTTACTTACTGATCGGTTTTTGGTATACTAATCCAAGTTATGCAGATGCAGCTAAAAAAGCATTTGTAATGAACCGTATAGGCGATCTGGGCTTTTTGATCGGTATATTTTTGATCTTCACTTATTTTGGCAGCATAACTTACGCTGATGTTTTCTCAAAAGCAGCCGGTATGCATTCAAAAGATGCGCCGTTTGTGCTAATTACCTTAATGTTATTTGTAGGTGCAGTAGGTAAATCGGCGCAATTGCCATTATTTACCTGGCTGCCTGATGCAATGGCCGGCCCAACTCCGGTTTCTGCCTTAATACATGCCGCTACCATGGTTACTGCCGGCATTTACATGATAGCCCGGTCAAATATATTGTTTACTATGGCGCCTGATACCATGGAGGTGATAGCTATTGTAGGCTTGGTAACCGCTACTTTTGCCGCATTAATAGCGCTTACACAAACAGATATTAAAAAAGTGCTGGCTTATTCAACCGTATCGCAATTAGGGTATATGTTTTTAGGTTTGGGTGTAGGGGCTTATACAGGCGCTTTTTTCCATGTGCTTACCCATGCATTTTTCAAAGCTTTATTATTCCTGGGTGCAGGTTCTGTAATTCACGCAGTAAGCGGTGAGCAGGATATGCGCAATATGGGTGGCTTGAAAGGCAAATTACCTATCACTTTTATAACCATGCTGGTAGGTACTATCGCTATTTCCGGTATACCTCCATTCGCGGGTTTCTTTTCTAAAGATGAAATTCTGGCACATGCCTTTATGCACAGCACTACCTTTTATGTAGTAGGTGTAATTACGGCTATGTTTACCTCTTTTTATATGTTCAGAATGCTGTACCTTACTTTTTACGGTAAGTTCCGTGGTACAACAGAGCAGGAACATCATTTACATGAATCGCCATCAAATATGACCATCCCGCTCATCATCTTAGCTATATTATCGGCAGTTGGTGGCTTTATAGGGGTACCTGAATCATTAGGCGGTCATCATGAGCTGGAGCATTTCCTGGCACCTGTTTTTGAAAGGTCAACAAAAATCATGGGCGAGCAAACTTTACCAAAAAATACTGAATGGGTGTTAATGGCCGTATCTGTTTTAGGAGCAATCGCCGCTTTAGGTTATGCTTACAGCAAGTACGTTAAAAAAGCAGACATTCCCGTTGCCGAAACTGAAGAACGCCCTGCACTGGTTAGTTTGTCCTATCATAAATTTTATATAGATGAATTGTATGATACATTAATTCGCAAGCCACTGGATGCATTATCTGTATTCCTATACAAAGTGGTTGACCTTTTAGGAATAGATGATTTTATAAACGGATTGGGTAAGGGAACCATTGAGGCAAGCAAGGGGTTGCGCCTGTTGCAAACCGGTAATGTTGGTTCGTATATCTTTATGATGATAATTGGCATTATAGCCATATTAGTATATAGTTTTATTAGTATTCACAATATAAAATGACGGTTAGTATATTGCTTTTTTTGCCGGTAGTAGCGGCACTTGCTGTTTTGTTGTTTAAAAATGAAGCCGCCAAACATGCCGCATTGTTTTTTGCTGTTGTTGAATTTGCAATCGCATTAATATTTTTAGGCCGCTTTGTACCGGATGCCTCCACCCAGTTTGGGGTCGACCTTCCATGGATACCCGTGTTAGGTGTTTATTTTAATGCCGGTATTGATGGTATAAGCATGGTAATGGTGTTGTTAACCACGCTGCTTGTTCCGCTTATTATTTTAACCACTTATCAGCATCAGTATAAAAATGCACCTGTATTTTATGCTTTAATACTGTTTATGCAGGCGGGGTTACTGGTAGTATTTACCGCGTTGGATGGGTTTTTATTTTATGTGGGTTGGGAAGCAGCTTTAATACCCATTTACTTTATCTGCGCCCTGTGGGGTGGTGAGAACCGTATACGCATTACGCTTAAATTTTTCATCTATACATTCGCGGGTTCATTATTCATGCTGGTAGGTATTATCTATCTGTATTTGCAAACACCAGCCAAAACATATGATTTGCATGAGTTTTATAGTTTAAGTTTAGATGCTCACCATCAATCATTTGTATTTTGGGCTTTTTTCCTTGCCTTTGCTATTAAAATGCCGGTATTTCCTTTTCATACCTGGCAACCAGATACCTATACCGAAGCTCCTTCCGCCGGTACCATGATGTTATCAGGTATTATGCTGAAGATGGGTATTTATGGTGTTATCAGATGGTTGATACCTAATGCGCCTTTAGGATTTTTAAACTGGCAGGCATTAGCTATTATACTTTCCATTATTGGTATTGTATACGCCTCTATCATCGCCTTTAAACAAACAGATGGTAAAAGACTCGTTGCTTATTCCTCTATTGCTCACGTAGGTCTTATTGCTGCGGGTATATTTTCATGGAATAGCCTGGGCTTGCAGGGAGCTATGATACAAATGCTAAGTCATGGTATAAACATAGTTGGCATGTTCTTTATTTGGGATATTATTAGCCGTCGTTTAAATACCCGCGATATTAGTCAGTTGGGAGGCATAGCCAAGGTAGCGCCACAGTTTGCCATAGTGTTTTTAATCATTGTATTAGGTACCGTTGCCTTACCATTAACTAATGGGTTTATAGGTGAGTTTTTATTGTTGAACGGTATTTTTCATGCCCAGATCTGGTTATCTGCTATCGCCGGTTTAACTATCATATTTGGAGCGGTGTATATGCTGCGCATGTATAAAAATGTTATGCAGGGCGAAACCAATGCTTTGACCTTAACATTTACCGATATTCATGGCTCAGAAAAATTGGTTTTAGGTATAATTTGTATTTTAATAATAGGCATTGGTGTATATCCACAACCTATTTTACATATATCTGCGGCAGCAGTTGATAATTTAGTGCGTTCTGTAACAATCAAAATTATAACTGCAGGCAAATACTAATATAATTTAAAAAATAAGTTTTTAGCATTTAAAATATATCAATGAATACCTTAATACTTATATCCATAATACCTATAGTGCTGCTTTATTTAGGTTTATATAAAGCTAAAAAAGCATTACTGCCGGTTAGTATTATTGGCTTAATAGTAGCATTAGGTTTAGCCGTTGCGCAATGGACTACACCTGATACAGCACAGCCCACTTTTCATGGAATGCTGTTGTTCAATAATTTTTCTATAGCCTTTTCAGCAATTACTATCTGCTCTACTATACTTATCCTGTTGTTGTCAAAGGGGTATTTTGAAAGTATAAGCAATCATATAGCAGAGTATTATGCTATCATTTTATTTTCCCTGGCAGGTATAGTAGTAATGGTATCCTATTATAATTTAACTATGCTTTTTATAGGCATCGAGATTATGTCTGTAAGCTTATATATACTGGCGGGGATTAAAAAGAATGATTTTGCATCTAACGAAGCAGCATTGAAATATTTTTTAATGGGTGCTTTTTCAACGGGCTTTTTATTATTTGGAATTACTTTAATATACGGTGCATCCGGTTCATTTAACCTGGAGGCCATACGTAATTATGCGGTAACCACTCCGCACCTTGACCCTATTTTTTATACCGGTATTGTGTTGATTATTGTAGGCCTTTGCTTCAAAGTAGGTGCCGCACCTTTTCATTTTTGGACACCAGATGTATATGAAGGCTCACCAACATTAATTACCGCTTTCATGTCAACGGTAGTAAAAACTGCCGGGTTTGCTGCATTTCTGCGCCTGTTTTCCGCATGTTTTTCTACAGTAAGTGATTTTTGGGCGCCCGCTTTAGTAATTATTGCTATAATCACTTTGTTTATAGGTAACATAACTGCCCTGTATCAGCAAAGCTTTAAACGCATGCTGGCTTATTCAAGTATATCACATGCAGGTTATTTGCTGTTTGCTATTGTAGCATTAGGTGCAGGTTCTGCAAATTCAATTTTGGTATATGCTACTGCTTATTCAATTGCGTCTATCATCGCTTTCGGAGCTTTAATTTTAGTAAAGCAGCATTCAGATAGCGATAGCTTTGAAAGCTTTAACGGTTTATCCGCACGTAATCCTTTTCTGGCCCTGGTATTAACTATAGCTATGTTATCATTGGCTGGCATTCCGCTTACTGCCGGTTTTATTGGCAAGTTCTACATGTTTAGCGGGGCTTTAACCCATTACCAGGGATGGTTGGTTATTATTGCCGTTATCAATGCTATAATAAGTATCTTTTATTATTTCAGGGTTATTATCGCCATGTACTTCCATACCGCTGAACGCACGGAAGTTGTGGTGCCTGCTTATTATAAATTTGTTTTAGGCTTTTCTGCACTGGTAACCATTATTATAGGTATTTACCCTGCATTCATATCCAAACTTATTTAATCATTTAATATTATACCAATAACTACATTATTAATTTAATATTTGTAGTTTTACGTATATAGTGAATGGAAAATTTTTGGGAACACCTGCAAAATTTAACGGACGCTCAATCCATTTTAAGCAAAGGAGGATTTTATCTTTTGCTTATTGTTGTTTTTGCTGAAACCGGACTTTTTTTTGGATTTTTTTTACCAGGAGACTACCTGCTGTTTATGGCTGGTTTGCTATGCTCATCAGGCGTAATAGATGTACCACCTTTTATGCTTGTATGTTCACTCATATTAGCTGGTGTTTTAGGTAATTTTACCGGGTATTGGTTTGGCTACCGAACGGGACCGATATTGTTTAGTAAACCTGATTCTTTATTTTTTAAAAAGCGTTATATTGTAATAGCCGAAGAGTTTTATGCCAGGCATGGCGGTATGGCATTGATTTTAGGGAGATTTTTCCCGATAATCAGAACTTTTGCCCCTATCTTTGCAGGTGTTGTTAAGGTTGATTTTAAAAAATTTACTTTATACAATTTAATAGGCAGTGTAGCATGGGTATGTACTTTTACGTTAACTGGATTCTTTTTAGGAAGAAAGTACCCGCAAATAAAGTCTTACCTGATATATGTTGTTATTGGATTAATAATATTTACAACAATTCCGCTTCTTTTTGCTTTCTTAAAAAAGAAAGTAGTAAAAGAGCTAAAGAACTAATTAATTAATAGATTTATAATATAAATAAATGAGTACACAACATCCCTGGCACCAGGTTTCTCCGGGTGATAATATTCCCGAAATTGTAAATGCGATAATTGAAATACCAAAGGGCTCAAAAGCTAAATATGAAATTGACAAAGATTCAGGTTTGTTAAAACTTGACCGTGTTTTATTTTCATCAGTAATGTACCCGGCTAATTATGGGTTTATCCCGCAAACTTATTGCGATGATAAAGATCCGTTAGATATTCTGGTACTATGTTCAATTGATGTATTTCCTATGTCAATTATTGAAGCTAAGGTTATAGGTGTAATGCATATGATTGACAATGGCGAACAGGATGATAAAATTATTGCTGTTGCTAAAAACGATATGTCAGTAAATTATATTAATGA
>JAQBOY010000176.1 GCA_028287805.1 Mucilaginibacter sp. | reverse complement strand
AACGCATTCTTCAGTTCTTCTGATGTAGCTGATTTGGATAGTTTTTTAAGACTTTTCACCAACTGCTTCTCTGCCCAAAGCATGTCTTTTAATTCGTCCACAAATAATTCCTTTAAAGGATTTTCTTCTCTTTTTGGGGCTGATTTTTTTGTTGTAGTTGCCATAATTTAGTCGATAAATGTTAATATTTATTAATGATAGGTATGCAAAAGGTTTGCCATTCATTACGCTATTTATCTGATTTGTTACTGAAATAGCGCTGTTGCTAATATTTTAGCTTTCGGTCATACAATTGATACAGTTATTTTATTCATATTAAATAAATGTTGTAGTTATATAAGTTGTAGTTGAGATTTTCACAAACATTTAGTATGTTATTTTAGTCATTAAATGTTCAATAATGTCCTATTATTTAATTAATACGATAAATTGTTGTGTGTAATAAAACCCGATTTAAGCTTATGCGTTATATTTTAACCCAGATGAATTGATTTAACTATATGATGAGTGATTCTACAGATATAAATGATGACACCCAAAAACAGGGCTTCTATGAATTGGTGTTAGATAGTATAGAAGATTATGCTGTTTTTACTACAGATAAAAATGGAATAGTTAACAGCTGGAATAATGGTGCAGGTAATCTGTTAGGTTATACAGAAGAAGAAATAATCGGTAAAAATGCCGTTTTATTTTTTACGGAAGCGGATAAAAGGAAATCAGAAGATAAAAAGGAATTAAAGAGTGCGCTGAAGAATGGAAGGGCCATTGATGAGCGCTATCATGTGCGTAAAGACAGATCCACATTTTGGGGCAGTGGCAAAGTATTTCCTATTTACAATTCTGAAGGTGAACATATTGGCTTTACCAAGATTATGCGTAACCTTCATGCCAATCAATACGCAGCAGAACAATTACTGGAAGCAAAAAAATATGCAGAAAGCATTGTGGAATCGGCCAGAGAGCCTATCCTTGTTTTAAATAAGGATCTCACTATTAACGCAGCCAATTCGGCTTTTTATTCACTGTTTAATCTTAAAAAGAAAAATCAGCTAAACCTTCCTGTTTATCAGTTGGTAAATGGCATGCTGGATGTTCCACGGCTAACAGAGTTGTTGAACAAGGTTAACGATACTGATCAAAGTATTGAGAATTATGAATTGATACATGAATGGCCCTCACTTGGTAAAAAATATTTTTTAATTAATGCCAGGAAGTTATTTATTCCATCTGCCAATAACCAGCTCATCCTGTTTTCCATAGAGGATATCACAGCACAAAGGACCCTTGAACAACAAAAAGACGATTTTATTAGCATTGCCAGTCATGAAATCAGAACCCCAGTAACCATAATTAAAGCGTACGCACAAATCCTTAAAAAGCGTTCGGAGGTTATAAATGATGTCATTATTGAAAATTCGGCATTAAAGATCAATGAAAAGGCTGAAAAATTAATTTCGCTGGTTACTTACCTGCTGGATGTATCTCAGCTTAACACCGGTGAAATGCTGATCAGGAAAGAGTTTTTTAACTTATCTGATCTGATAAGAGAAAGCATTGATGAGCTCAAATTAGTAGATCCGCATAATTTTATTGTTAAAGGCAGCATTGATGAACCTATTTTTGCCGACAGGTTCAGAATATCGCAGGTATTAAATAATTTATTAAATAATGCCAGTAAATATTCCCCAAATGAGGCGGAAATTATTGTGCGGATAACGAAAAATAAAAAGGGTAATGAAGTAAATGTTAGTGTAAAAGATTTGGGAATGGGGATACCTAAAGAGGATCATCACAATTTATTTAAGCGGTTTTGGCGTGCCTCATTAGCTAAAGTAGGTAATATTAGCGGCATTGGGCTTGGCTTACATGTATCCAGTGAGATCATTCGTCGTCATGGGGGCAAAATGTGGTTAAAAAGCGAAAAGGATAAAGGGTCGACTTTTTACTTTTCTATCCCCATTAACAATACAGCAAATGAATAGTAATCTTCATTAACTAAATTTTGAATTTCGAAATCATAGGACGAAGCAATATCGCTTTAGGATTTTACTATTTTTTCTTATATGCTTTTGAAATTATAAAATTCGCAAAAAAGGTTTTGTTGGCTATTGTATAGTAGCCATTTTTAACGAAGCAAGGTTCAACCTGATGTAATTGGGTAGTTTCGATATTGCACCAGATCTTAAAAAACAAAAACATGCATTTAAGCAGCACGCTTTGCCACAATTTGCCGGTAAGCTGAAAATCGGTATTAAGCCATATGCCATTAGGCTTCAACAAACTATTCAGATGGTTAAATACTAATTGCTGGGTTTGCACTGTAAAGTTATCAAACAAAAAAGGCGTAATAATTACATCAAAATCATTAGCGGGGTTAATCTGCTCAATTGCATCATTAATAAAGGTTACCTGGTTATTTCCTGTGTTTCTTTTTTGGGAAAGCGCGGTCATCTTCGCGGAGACCTCTACATAAGTGATCTGTAAACCGGAAGGCTGCAAGCGGGTGATTTCTTCTAATATCCAGCCTGTTCCGCCGCCGGCTATTAAAATGTTTGATCCGGCTTGAATATATTGCAATAAATATACTTGTGCCTTAACCAGCGCCTTACCATACACAAATTGAGATAAGCTATCATAAAACCAGGCGGAGTTATCATAATTGGAGGCCACTATTTAAATTGGTTAAATACTATTAATACTACATACTGTAATATTAATACACCATCCATATAAAAAAAGTAGTAGTATTCATTTTTTTGCCATTTGGATTTAAATATCAGCCATCCGGCTAAAATTGCGGTAACCGTTAAGCCCCAGAAATTAAGGCTAAAACCGGTATTCCTGAACAGAAACAGCAAAATAACATAACCGGCAAGCATAACCTGACAAAATAAATAAGCACCTTTTTCGCCTATTAATACGGGTATGGTTTTTAATCCCAGTTTACGGTCTTCAAAAAGATCGCGTATATCAAACGGAATAGTTAATGCACCGATAAACAAAAATTGCTTGGCAACCAATATTGCAGTATCATGCATAGAAATATGGGTTAAGTTCAGATCCTGTGCTTCCAAAACTGGTAGCAGCACGGTACTTAACGTCCAAACCACTGTAATTAAAAAGGGCTTTAAGCCCGGAATATTACGTAATCCAAATTTTTGACCACCAAAACTAAATAACGGTATTCCATAAGAAAACGATATGATAGCCAGGAAGATAAGTAGTAAACGCGATTCTGTGGATATTAAAAAAAATAAAGGGATTAATAATAGTATACAAACAATGGTAAAAGTAACCATGAGCCTGTAATGAGAAAAAAACCACCGTATACGTAAATAAAAAGATCTTTCGGGGTGTTTGGGTTTAGATACCAGTATACAAAAGTTATATATACCTAATGTTGAGGTAAATAATAAAGCAATTACAGTATATACCGGTTTTGATCCAATTAATTGAAAGGTAACCAACGCTTGCGCAACTGCACATAATGACATAAAAACATTACTAAACAGCAGAAAATCAATGATCGGTTTAAGCGTTTTTTTCATTTATAATGCTGCCGCTAATTTTAGGCTTTGTTGAGCAGGGGCGGAGCAGCAGATCTTAATTCAAATATCGTAATCTCCGGTAATATTCCAACTCTTCCCGGAAAACCTAAAAAACCATAGCCTACATTAACATATAACTGTTGATTGTTTTGATGATAAAGCCCGGCCCATTCTTTATAGATGTATTCTACCGGGCTCCATTGAAACCCAGGTGTACGTACGCCAAATTGCATGCCATGTGTATGGCCGGAGAACATCACATCTATTTGCGGATATTTTGGTAATACCTCAGCGCTCCAATGTGAAGGATCATGTGACAGCAACAATTTAACCGGCAGGTCATCCGTGTTTTTTATAGTAAGGTCCATACGGCCATATTTAGGAAAGCGGCTTAGGGCGCCCCAGTTTTCCATACCCAGGATCCCTATTTCTTCACCGTTAACTTTTAACCGGCGGTTGGAATTAGTGAGCAGGTCCCAACCCATGTTTTTATGTACGGTTTTCAGATCCTCCAGGTTCTTCCTTTTGTAGTTATCATTCGGAAAGGTATAATAATCCCCATAATCGTGATTGCCTAAAGTGGAATATACCCCAAGCGGCGCTTTTACTTTGCTGAAAATATCCTGATAACCATAAACCTCATCGGTTTTATGATTCACCAGGTCGCCTGTAAAGAAGATAAGATCCGGCTTTTCCCGCAGCAGCATTTCAACACCGCCCATTACTGCCTTTTTATTATAAAAGCTACCTGAATGTATGTCAGATATCTGCCCTAATTTAATACCATCAAAAGCTTTGGGCAAATTGGGTAAATAAAGGGTTTGATACCTTACATGATAATCATAAGCACCCGAAATTATGCCATAGCCTAATGATGCCAACGGCACTGCCCCGGCAATTAAACCAGCTTTCATTAAAAATTCTGAGCGTGGAATGGCCTCACCTTTATGGGCAGATGCAGGTAACGGAGTTGTGGGCTTTTTATTACGACGACTGATCCAAATGAACAGGCGCCTTACATCGTCAGCCAGTATAAAGGGCAAAAAGGTAACTTTAATAATAAGCAGGAGAAAAAAGACCATTAAAAAACCTGCACGCACGCCAACAGGTATTTTAACATAAATGCTTAAAAACATTCCCCCAATCAGCAACAGCGAAGCTATCCAATAACTTATTGTGAAACTCTTTTTATAAGGGAACTGTCTTTTTTTAAATGCCGCACGTATTCCGCCAATTAAATAAGCATCAGCCAGTAAAAGAATAATGCCTATTAAAATTATGGTAAATGCTTGTCCTTTCATTAGTTTAACAAGACAAAATTAATAACGATCATCGTCCAAATCCAAATCGTCTTCATCAGGTTGCATATTGAACAGGCTGTTAAACATATCTGAAAATGCAAAACCATTATCCAGGAAGCCTTTATTTAGCTGTGAAAATTCTGCAAGGCCATGCAATACAAATTCCATCAGTATCAGTTGCTGGCTTTCAATTAAGCGGGGATGAAACTTTTTAATCAGGTCCTTTAAACCGGTAACTGAGTTTAAAGCTTTTTTATATTGTTCAAGCGGCAAATCATCAATTACCGAAAGGCTGTTTCCTTCGCTAAACCAGTTAATAATATCGGCATAAGGGTTGGTGGCTTTCGCTTTTTTAGCTTTTTCAGGATCAGGGAAATATTTTAACAGCAGTGTTTTTATAGCTTTGCCAATCAAAATATTAGCCACCTTGGCAGGGCCTTCCAGCTCGCCTTCATAAACCAGTTCTATTTTACCGGTAATGGCCGGTATAACACCTAAAAAATCAGCTATGCGCACAAAGGTTTTAGCTTCGTTGTTGATGATCATGCGCCGCTCGGCATTACTGATTAAATTTTCATAAGCCGAAATAGTTAAACGGGCAGATACACCTGATTTTTTATCAATGTATTCAGAATTGCGGGCTTCAAAGGCTATCTGTTCAATTAAGTCCTTTACTAATCCATCAGCTTCAATAGCCACCCTTTGTTCTGCGGTAAGCGAGGCTTCCTGTTGCGTAATTTTGCGGGAGATCTCCACCGAACGCGGATAGTGGGTTAGTATCTGGCTTTCAATACGATCCTTAAGCGGCGTTACAATGGAACCACGATTGGTATAATCTTCGGGGTTAGCAGTAAATACAAACTGAATATCCAAAGGCAGGCGCAGTTTAAAGCCCCTTATCTGTATATCCCTTTCCTGCAAAATATTAAATAGAGATACTTGTATACGTGCTTGCAAGTCGGGCAGCTCATTGATCACAAATATACCCCGGTGCGCACGCGGAATCAAACCAAAATGGATAACCCGTTCATCAGAATAGGTTAGTCTCATGGTAGCGGCCTTAATAGGGTCAACATCACCTATCAGGTCGGCCACGGTAACATCAGGGGTAGCCAGTTTTTCAGTATACCGCTCAGAACGGTGTATCCAGGCAATAGGTGTGTCGTCGCCTTTTTCCTGTATAATGTGATGGCCATACCAGGAAATTGGGGCCAAAGGGTCATCGTATAGGTCAGAGCCCTCAATATAGGGCACATATTCGTCTAATAGGTTTACCAATAAACGGGCTATACGTGTTTTTGCCTGTCCGCGTAAACCAAGTAATAAAATATTATGCCTGGAGAGTATGGCAGTTTGCAGGTCGGGGATAACGGTATCCTCAAAACCTATAATGCCTTCAAACCCGCCTTCATGTTTTTGCAATTGAGCTATCAGGTTAGCTCTTAATTCATCTTTAACCGATCGGCTCCGGTAATCTGTTTGCTTTAACTGGCCGAGGG
>JAQBOY010000344.1 GCA_028287805.1 Mucilaginibacter sp. | reverse complement strand
TTCATTAATGGGTGTTATTTCGTTACTATATGCTCAAATTGCATCTGTAGGCATTAGTAACATCATACTTAAATATTTCCCTTATTACCGTAGTGATGATAAAAAGCATAACGGCTTTATCACCTTTGTAATCGTTTGGTGTGCGGTTAACTTCACTTTATTTACCCTTGTTTTTTTCCTGTTTAAAGGTTCAATTATTATTCATTACAGCAACCACCGGGGTTCAGCCTTATTGGTAAAATATTTTTATTACCTGGCCCCATTGGCTTTTTTAACTATGGTATATGCCGTTATTGAAAGCATGGCTATTACCATATTTAAAAATGTTTTATCATCATTTTTGAGAGAGGTGTTATTAAGAGTATTTACAACTGTAAGTATATTATTGATTGCAGCATCGCTTATCAATTATAATGATTTTTTGAAAATATATGTAGCTGCATCCGCACTTATCATAGTTATATTATGGTACAGTATTTATAAGGGGCATCATTTTAAGCTGGCTAAAATATCAACCGGGTTATATCAGCAAAAAAATGAATTTGTAAAATATGGTTTTTTTACGCTGTTAAGCGGTACCTCAACTGTGTTGATGCAAAACCTGGATGTTATTATGTTAAGCGCCATAACCAAGGATTTGCAGCTCATTGCTATTTACAGTACATTTTTTGCTATAGCAGTAGTAATAAGCTTACCCGCAAAAGCTTTGAGCAGAACGTCTGTTCAGATAATTGCCCAGGCCTGGGCCGATAATGATCTGCCTAAGATCGATAAGATATATTATAAGACCTCAGTAGTGCAAATGTTATTTGGCTGTTTGTTGTTTATCGGTTTAATTGTAAACCGGCATTTTATTACCGTGTTGTTGCATAAGCCGGAATATGCAAATTATTTTGATGTATTTATTGTAGTTGGCCTGGGCTTCCTGGCTGATTTGACCGGAGGGGTAAACGGTTATATCATCAATCTTTCCAAACATTACCGGCTCACCACTTATTTTATAGTTTCGTCGGTTATTATTTGTGGCATAGCCAACTGGCTGCTCATACCACGAATTGGTATGATGGGATCAGCAGTAGCTTATTCGCTGTCTATGTTTATTTTAAATTTTATGTACTGGCTGTATATTAAGGTTAAATTTAAATCGCAGCCATTTGGGAAAACTCATTTATTAATTCTGTTAATGAGCATAATTACTTTGTGTATAGGATTATATCTGCCAGCATTTACAAATTTTTGGGTAGATGTAATTGTGCGCTCTTCAATGGTATTGTTTATTTACGCGTTGTTTACTTATTTCCTGAAAATTTCAGACGATATTAATATTTTGTTTAACCGGTTTATTAAAAGAAATCAGGCATAAAATAAATTTAACGTAAATGCGCTTTATGTATAATATGCTATTTTTGGTCAACGGGAATAAGTTATGGAAGAAAAATACTTAGCAGGCGAAGCCATATATGGCGACGATTTTGACATTAACCAGATACAAAAATGGTATGATGAGGAAACCGAAGCCTATGCCAACCTGGGAAGCAAGGAAGCGGAGGAGTATGTATATGGTTACCACGCCTTAAATACATTGCATGGGTTTAACTATCTTAAAGATAAAAAATTTGAAAACGTATTAGGATTAGGTGCTGCATGGGGGCATGAATTTTATCCAATAATTGATAGAATAAGCAACCTGCATATTGTTGAGCCGTCTGATAATTTACGCTCAGCTAAGTTAGGAAACATTATACCCCAGTATGTAAAGCCCGCTGTTAGCGGCGAATTACCTTATCCCGATAATTATTTCGACCTCGTAACCTGTTCCGGCACCATCCATCATACACCTAACGTGTCTTTTATCTTATCTGAATTACATCGGGTAATGAAACCGGGCGGCTATCTTTTATTACGTGAGCCTATTATATCTATGGGCGATTGGACCAAACCCCGGAAAGGATTAACCAGGAACGAAAGAGGCGTTCCGTTAAAAATTTTCAGGAAGATTTTTAAAGATTTGAAAATGGAAGTTATTAACGAAGGATTTTGTTTCTGTATGACTGCATTTTTTCAGCGCTCATGGGAGAAAATTTCAAAGCGCCCTATATTCACTTATAAAAGTTATGTTTTGCTTGATAAGTGGCTATCGAAATTATTTTCATGGAATTTGCATTACCATGCAACTAATAAATTACAACGAATAGCACCGCAAAGTGTTTTTTACGTTTTAAGGAAAACCTAATACGGAGTTAGCAGTTTAGTCATAAATTGATTTTATTTTTTTGACCTAAAAGATAATACTTTTGGTAAAGACTAAACGTTATCCCCGAGAAATCTCATAGCTAACTAATTATATATAAATGTAGTTGAAAGACTTACGAAATTTTCAAACTTTGTAAGCCTTGCCTGCTTTGTTAGTTTTTGAGATAGATAAGCGAACTTAATATGTTACACATACATTATTTTAATGCAAAACCTTGCGCCCATTGCCTTATTTGTTTACAATAGACCTGAGCATACCCGCCGTACGCTGAATTATTTAAAAAAAAATTTATTGGCAGAGGAATCGCGTTTGTTCATTTTTTCGGATGCGGCAAAAACAGATGCAGAACAGGCTAAAGTTGAACAGGTGAGGAATTTGATACGGGAAGTATCCGGGTTTAAATCTGTAAAGGTTATGGAAAGAAAGCAGAATTTTGGGCTGGCCAATTCTATAATAACCGGAGTTACCCAATTGGTAAATGAATATGGAAAAGTAATTGTTTTTGAAGATGATTTGCTATCATCCCCCTTTACTTTGCAGTATTTTAATGATGGGCTTAACCGATATGCTAAGGAAGAAAAGGTAATGCATATAGGGGCTTATATGTATAACCTGGCAGATAAAAGCTTGCCCGAAACTTTTTTTTATCGCGCTGCAAGCAGCTGGGGTTGGGCTACCTGGGCAAGAGCCTGGAAACATTTTGAGCCCGACATTGACCAACTGATACCCCAGTTTGACGCACAAAAGATCAACCAGTTTTCTATTGAAAATACGATGAACTTTTGGAAACAGGTGCAGGAGTTTAAAGCCGGTAAAAACAATTCGTGGGCCATACGATGGTATGCTTCAATATTTTTAAAAGGCGGATTAACCTTAAATCCTTCCCGCTCGCTTATCAATAATATCGGGAACGATGGAACAGGGATACACTCTAATCCGGAGAATATGTACCAGGTAAAAATTTCACAGAAACCTGTAAAGCATTTTCCAACTGAAGTTAAGGAAGATAAGCATGCTTATGAAGCGATAAAACATTTTCTTAAACACCGTAAAGGTAGTTTAATGCAAAGGGGTTTAAGATATATGGTAAAGCTTAAGGTAAAATATTTTACAAAAAAGTAGTCTGTCATTTCACGGGGAACGAGAATCTTATACGGCATGCATTTTTGCAAGTATAGTTTTTTATATGTAAAACTTATTTGAATTGAATAAATGTATTTTTGAAACATGTTAAAAGTGGTGCACTTAAATACTTACGACGGTAATGGCGGCGCGGGCAGGGCCTGTATGCGGCTTGACCGTGCATTGCTAAACCAAAATGTCGATTCTAAAATAATTGTGCACTATAAATTTGGGAAAAGCTCATTTATTAAGACTTTTAACACCACTTTTATTCAAAAAGCATATACTGCAGCGACGATTATACTTGAACGTGCGTTAGCCAAACGATATTTAAAGCCTTTACGCACTCCTTTTTCTTTCGCCTGGTTCGGGCGTTCGGTTATTCATCATCCTGATGTTAAAAATGCCGATATTATACACTTGCATTGGGTGAATCATGGATTTTTAAATCCAAAACATATAGCAGAGATCGCTAAATTAAATAAACCGGTAGTTTGGACCTTTCATGATAGCAATGCTTTTACCGGCGGCTGCCATGTACGGTATGCATGCGATCATTTTAAAAAAGAATGTGGTTACTGCCCTTTGCTGAAAGATTCGGCGCAGAATGATTATTCACATCGTATCTGGGAACAAAAAAATGAAGCCTATAAAGCGCTTGATTTTACAATTGTAGCGCCAAGCTCATGGATGAAAAGTTCGGTACAGGCAAGCAGTTTAATGAAGGGGAGGCAAATAGATCAAATTCCTAACACGTTAGAAACTGCTTTATTCAGGCCAATTGATAAAAAACAGGCCAAGCAAAACGCAGGACTTGCTGTAGATAAGTTCATTTTCTTAAGCGGCTTTATGCCCTCAAGAAAAGATTTGCATAAGGGTACGCAATATTTACTGGATAGCCTGTTGATGTTAAAGGAGCGGTTGGGAATAAAAGCAGCCGAAATTGAGCTGGTAGTATTTGGTAATCGGAATACCAATGAGGTGCCTGATTTTCCATTTAAAACCACTTTTTTAGGTACCATTAGCGATGATGAAAAGCTGGCCAATTGCTATGCGGCCGCTGACGCGTTTTTAATTCCGTCGCTGGAGGATAATTTACCGTATACCGTAATGGAAAGCCTGGCATGTGGCACGCCGGTTATAGCTTTTACAACCGGCGGTATACCCGATCTGGTTCAGCATCAACAAAATGGCTATCTGGCCGAATATCGTTCAGCAGAAAGCTTTGCTGATGGCATGGAATGGATTATTAATCATCCTGCTAAAGATCAACTGCAGCAACAGGCAAGGCAAACCGTAATGAATAAATTTGCTGAAAAAGTGATAGCTGATCAGCATATCAATTTATACCAGGAACTCATAAAGCTTACCCGCCAGCCAGCGCGGACGGGAGGGGAAGATGTTTCAGCCTAAATTAAGTATCATCACTATTGTATATAATAATGTGCGTGATATTGAACGTACCATACGCTCGGTAATTAATCAAACCTATCCGGCTATTGAATATATTATAGTTGATGGCCTATCTACCGATGGTACATTGGAAGTCATTAAAAGATATGAAGCCCATATCAGTAAATTGATCAGTGAAAAGGATAACGGTATTTATGAAGCCATGAACAAAGGTTTGGCTATGGCCACCGGCGATTACGTTTTGTTTATGAATTCAGGTGATGAACTATATGCCAATGATACTGTTGCTAAAGTTTTTGCGACAGCAGCAGACGGTGATATTTATTATGGTGAAACAGAAATGATTAATGATGAGGGACAAAGCCTGGGACGGCGAAGGCATCAGGCTCCTGAACAATTTATCTGGCGCGATTTTAAATATGGTATGAGTGTAAGTCACCAGGCAATTTATATCAGGCGGTCAATAACAGAACCCTATGACCTAAAATACCAGTTGAGCTCAGACATCGACTGGATAGTCAAAGCCGCAAAAAAAGCGAAGAAAATTGTCAATGTAAATCAATATGTAGCTAAATACCTGGTAGGGGGGATGTCAAAAAAGAAACATCGGCAAAGTTTAAAGGAACGCTTTATGATTATGAAGCAGCATTATGGGTTATTGCCTACAATACTAAATCATTTTATAATTGCCTTTAATTTGGGTTGGTATTGGCTGTTAAACAGAAGAACGAACGATTGATGAGTTGTAATTGGTAATCTTGATATTATTATCAACCCTTTGTATGTGTCCTCACAGACAACTATTTGTTCAGCAAAATTACATGAGTATTGCATGTGAAGACACAGGCAATGGAGGAAGTTGAAAAGAGTATTATTAAAGAGGCTACTTTTTATGGCAACCTCTTCTAATCTTATCTCAAAAGACGCAAAGTGTTGTGTCTCTACTTATTAATTCTTAATTTCTTCTATCTCTGTTGCTATGGCTTCTTCC
>JAQBOY010000327.1 GCA_028287805.1 Mucilaginibacter sp. | reverse complement strand
TGAAGTTCTTGTCGTCTTTATGTTCTGTATGGATAGGCGTGGGCAAGATCTTTACCGCGCTGATGATAGGGCCTATACGTCTTCCTTTATATACCGAGCCCTGCCCTCCCGTTCGCAGCGCTCCCATGTTCTCCAACCCTGATGTTATGGTAAATACCTTGCTCATCACTTTATATTTCTGCTTTATAGCTAAATTCTATTACCGCTGATTCTCCCAAAACTATCTGATCGCCTTCCTCAAGCCTATGCCCCATCTCAACCGAATTAAGCTTAATTAAATGCTCATTAGTGGCTGATCTGATCTTCACCTTATTTCCAGGAGGCACGCCCCCTTCATCTGCAAAAAACATAAAACAACTACTATCATTATCCCATTCTATATGCGCATGCTGGCGACTAATAAACTTATTGTTCTCATTTGTGCTATCACCCGGAAACGCAATATGGTTTAACCTGAAAAACCCATCTGCAACCTGCGCCCTGCGCTCCCGTCCGATATTGATTTTCCCATCGGTAGAAGTTATTTGATATTCCTGCTTTACGGCCTCGCCACTCAGAATCCTGATGTAAGCTGCTGCATTTTTTTGTATAGTATTATCTTTTGTACGGATAAACATACCAGCATCAAGGTTGGTTATCTTAATAGCTTCGGGTGGCATCTCATCCGGAAAATCAATATTCATTACCCAGTTTTGGGGTAAGTTTAACGCATAGTCATCTGCTATTTTTTGCACCTCATTTTTAAATCTTCCTTCTTCCTCCAGATAAACAGCCGCTTCATAAATATGTTTCTCGTTGTTTTTACTGCATATAAAAAGATTTATGCCTTTTATATTACGCCCTTCACCGCCTTCTGCCTTTTGTAATTCCTGTTTAATAAATTGCAGCAATGAATGCCGTACTTCCTTCACATCTGCCGGGCTTTTATTTTCATCCTTTTTGAATAAATCAAACATCTTCTGCTTCTGTTATTAATAAGTTAATTATTTGTTTCAACTACTTTCGGAGTAGGTGGAGCCATGCTTTTAATATAGCCTTTTTTAAGTAAAAGCGGTATAACATGTTGACCCGCCAGCCTTACCGCATCTGATGATCCTTTAGTTGATTCAACGCGGATACAAACAACCATATCACCTGTTCCTTTTGCCTTCGGTGCAAAAAATACATACCACCCATCATTAATGCTTTGCTCTTTCCATATACGTTCAGGAGTACCGGTTTTACCAGCAACCGCAATACCTAATATAGGTATTTTTGGCTCACTCTGCTTAATCATATATCCTTTAATAAGCGCTGCATAATCGGCGTTTGTTAATTTTTCGGACCTTTTTACACCTATTATGGTATCATTTATCTTCAGGGCGTATCTATTGGCCATTAATATGCCATTGTTGGCAACACCTGATACCAATCTGGCTACGGCCGCGGGCGTTGCTATCAATTCGCCCTGCCCCCAGGCCATCCCCGAAATACCTTTGGCTCTTGTACGGTGAATATTATTGGGATCATACCTTGGTTTGGTGTTAAACTCTGTTTTGCGCCATAACTCGCGCCATTTTTCTTCCTGCGCTTTATTGGCACCTTCCGGCTGCTTAGCGTAATAATATCCGCCAACACCATGTAAAAACATTCCTGTTTTTAGATATAGGTTAGCCATATCTTCTTCCAGGTGCTCCTGGTTGGCCAATTTAATAAAGTACACGTTATTTGATTTTACAACCGCACGTTCCATGGTTATTACCCCTGTTTCATCAGGTTCAATACCTTTAGTACGTATACGTTCATAACTGGCTACAGTAAATGTTTTGTTAGCTGCCTCTAAACCCAATTTATTAAAGGCTGCCATTGAAGTCAATACTTTGGCCGTTGAACCTGGTTGGGTAGCATAAGTGAAACTCAGATCACTTGTTGTTATCCATGACGATAGCTTATTTTGGTCAGGGAGGCTCATAGTAAGCTGATCCCAATTATGAACGGGGGGTAACGGATATAAGGCAGAAGCTAACACATCTCCAGATGAAGCATCCATGACTACTACTGAAACCCTGTTATCATTTAAAGAGGTATCCGCTGCAATTGATCTTTGAATACTTGTTTGTAAGGAGGCGTCCACCGTTAATTGCACATCACGGTTTTTATTTTTAAAAGCTGTTACTTCATTGCTGTTTATACCCGCAACTAATAACGGCGCTATGGCGCTATAATCTTTTTTACTAACTGTCATTTCTTTTATACCTCTTGGCAAAAAGCGGTCTTCCTGATAATGTGAGGCAATAACATTGTAATTGGCCGCAGGCATTTTAAAGCCCCGTAATTCAGCCGCATGCTCATATTCTGCAAAGTAGCCGTTTGTGCTGCCATTAAATACCCCTGTATTGGCATCACCCACCCAAAAAAATGTTTGTTCTTCAAACGGATAATACCGGGATAAACGCTTATGCATAGCCGAATCAAGCCTATAATTTCCGGCTCCGCCAGCACTTAATGCATTCCATTGTTTTTTGATCAGGTCCGGGTTACTGGTGGCTAATATGCGCCCGTTTCTGTCATATATTGTTCCGGCTTGCAGCCTGTTCATTAAAATAGCTATCCGCGGATTATAGCTAAACATACGTTCGCCACTTTTATCGGCAACCAGAGCAGGCCTCACTATCCATTTTTGATTGTCAAATAAATAACGTGATACATTGATGGTTAACAGTATCAAACCTATACAGGCCGCTACCAGGGCGGGTACTAAATTACG
>JAQBOY010000295.1 GCA_028287805.1 Mucilaginibacter sp. | reverse complement strand
ATTCAGCGGGGGCAGTATCTATAGCTTCATCATCGCCATATAAAGTATGTACTTCGTGCGCGTCAAATCCTATCTCTCTTAAATATCTCGAAAATGAAGCGGTATAGCCATGCGTAAGATAAACCTTTTCGCAGCCGGTGGCATCAATAGCACTAATCAATCCATCCCAATCTGCATGATCTGATAATACAAAACCCCGGTCAGCAGCCCGGCGGCGCTTTGCACCGCGTATAGCCATCCATCCTGAGCAATAACCAAAGCTATAAGGCTGAAACTTCCGCATCCAGGGTGTACCAACAGATGATGGCGGCGCGATAACTAACCCTTTACGTATCTCTTCTTTAGGTGTTTCAGTAGTGATACGTTCGGTATGATTTAAAATGACGCCGTTCCTGCGCAGGGCCTCGTTGGTATTTTCAATAACACCATGAGTATATACCTTGCCTATAGACAGATCAAGATTCTGTAAAATACGCTGCGCCTTGCCTAATGAATAGCCTACTAATACAGTAGATACACCCATATCAACATTATGCCGCCACCAGTTATTTATCTCCTTAAAAATTTGAGCCTGCGGTTTCCATTGATAGACCGGCATTCCAAAAGTACACTCTGATATAAAATGATGGCATTTAACCGGTTCAAAAGCCGTGGATATACCATCATCTTCTGTCTTATAATCTCCCGAAACCACCCAAACCTCTCCCTGGCATTCCACCCGTATCTGGGCCGAGCCTATTACATGACCGGCAGGATGTAAAGAAACCTGCACCCCATTTTTTACAATTCGTTCGCCATACGCTAGGGTTTGTAACTGAACAGGGCCTAAACGGTACAATAAAACTTCTTTAGATAAATGATGGGCTAAATAATGTTTATGCCCCCAGTAGGCATGATCGGCATGCGCATGGGTAATTACGGCATCCTCAACCGGTTTCCATGGGTCGATATAAAAATTACCTTTAGCGCAGTAAATGCCGCTATCCGTAAATTCAAGCAAGGGTTGTTTAGCCATAACAACATAACCTTAAGTAAGCCAAATTGGTTTTAAACACAAAATCCCGGTTGCCCGGGATTTTTTATATTGTTAACCAATAAGTTTAAAAATTGCCGGTTTTAACCCGGGTAATCTTATTATCCAGATTAATATAATCTGTTAATATTTGACCAGCCTCAAATTTTAAAAAGTCCAGATCTTCTTTTTTAGGTTTAGCTTGTCCTTTTTTCAAAGGCTGTAATCCTAAAGCTACCCGGCGTAAATTATCACGCTCAAATGATTTTTGTTCATCAGCATCGCGTTGTTTTTTCAATTTTTCCTCATTCAGGCTAACTGTTTTTTCTGCTACGCTCTTTTTATAATCTGCAATATCTTCTACTAAATATTTATAGCTGGCAGAAGAGCTCATGCGCTGATCATGCAGCTTGGTTAACTGCGGTATAACAGTTGTAAAATCACCCACTTTTGTATAATCGGCTTTGGGAATAACATCAAAAGGCATGGCTGATGGCTCTGTATCTTCACCGTATTTATCTAAAGGAATAACTGACGGAAATTTAATATCAGGAATTACGCCCCTGTGTTGTGTTGAATTACCGGTGATGCGGTAAAACTTGGCGATAGTTAAATTTAACTGGCCATAAGTGCTTTCGCTACCTGTTGAAACCGGTTTTTTCTGACCACCTAATGCAGACGCTATTTTATCAGTTAATGAGTTGCTAATGATCTTATCTAAATCTATTTGGGTTTGTACAGAACCTTTACCATAAGTTTGGGTGCCGATAACTATCGCCCTGCCATAATCCTGCATAGCTCCTGAAAAAATTTCAGATGCTGATGCGCTAAAACGGTCAACCAGTACGGCCATTGGTCCGTCCCAGGCAATTGAAGGGTCTTCATCATCGTCAGACTCTATCTTGTTTTGTGTATCACGTACCTGTACAACCGGCCCGGTTTTAATAAATAAACCTGAAAGGGAAATAGCCTCTGCCAATGAACCGCCGCCATCTTCGCGAAGGTCAATTACAATACCGTTTACACCTTTGCTTTTCAGGGTATCTAAAATCAATTTCACATCACGGGTTGTAGTATGGTAGTTGGGATCGCCAGCTTTATATGCGCTGTAGTCACTATAAAAAGCGGGCACATTAATGATGCCTATTTTTACAGTTTTACCGTTATTGTTATAAGTACGTATTTCTTCTTTAGCTAATTGATCTTTCAGTACAATTTTGTCACGTACAATTTCTACAACGGTAGGCTTATCACCTGCAGTTTTTCCCTGAGGTAATATTTTAAGCTTTACTAAAGTTCCCTTGGTGCCGCGAATCAGTTTGATGGCATTGTCAATGCGCCAGCCAATAATATCCTGAAATTCACCATCTTTTCCCTGTGCTACACCTATAATCCGGTCGCCGGTATTAACCTGGTGGGTTTTATCAGCTGGTCCTCCCGGAACAAGGCTTTGAATAGTTATGTATTCATTTTTAGCTTGTAATGTAGCGCCAATGCCTTGCAGCTGCCGGGTCATTTCCATATTAAAATTAGCCGCGTTTGAAGGGTTAAAATAATTGGTATGCGGATCTACAGCCTCGGTAAAATCATCCATGAAAATTTGAAAAACATCATTGGATTCCAGCTGATTGGTTTGGGTTAGCAGGGTTTGATAACGTTTTTTTAATGTTTCTTTATTTTTTGCCACATCCTTGTCGGCTAACATTAAATTAAGCATGTCATATTTTACACGCTTGTCCCAGTCGGCATTCAGGTCGTTTTCAGAAGCTGCATAAGGTAATTTATCCCTATCATATACAAAAGACTCATCTTTTGTAAAATCAAAAGGTTTATCTAATTGAGCCAATGAATATTTTATGCGTTCTTGATATCTCTTTTGAAAAACATTGAACATATAAAATACATCATTTAAGTTCCCAGCTTTAATATCGTCATCCAGTACGGTTTTAAATTTGCTAAAATCGGCAACGTCCGAGGCTATTAAATAATTGTGATTTTCGTCAAGGCTTTTCAGGTAGCGGTTATATATTACAGTAGAAAGTGAATCATTGAGTTCCACCTTTTTGTAGTTATACGTTGTAATAAATTTAGCTATGGTTTCACACACCACACTTTGCTGTACGGTAGGCGTTAAGTTATTAGAGCCGGGTACTTTAACCGGTTGCGGAGTAGCGGCGTGACAGGCAAGCGCGGCGCAAAGCACCAACGCTAAATAAAATTGCTTAAACATATCTTTAACTTTCTTTAAGTCGGGTGGTAAACTAAACATCAATTATTGGCGTACAATTATATTTTGCTAATGTAATAAACAAGCACACAAAAAGCCTGCCTTTTATTTTGGAAATAACAATATTACAATAAGTTTTATTGTTTTTTAATCCCGTTGGCGGATTTTACAATGATGTTATAAACCCAGTATACAAAACGTTGTATTATTGAGATTTATTGCTGGCTTCAACAGCTTCGGCATAACGAAGTTCCACTTTCAGGGCAGATGGCTTGTTAAATTGCAGATCATGCATCCTTTGTTCTATTATTGTTACATCAGTTGTGTAACCTTTTAAACCGGCAATATCATGGGCTTCCTGCAGGTCGGCTTTGGCTAATATAGGTTCGCCAATGGCCAGCTTTATGGCAGCTAAGCCCAACAAATTAGAAATAGTATGCTTATCGTCATTTTGCTCGCGCGATATGGCATTACTTTGCAATAAGTACCATTTGGCTTCAGAGAACCTGTTTTGTAAAATATACAATTGGGCCAGAGCACTAAAATTATAGCTAGCTGCATCATATATTCTGAAGCGCATATTATGCTTAGCCTCTTTTAATATGGCATCTTCAGCAGCCTCAATATCAAAGATACTTCGCTTTAAAGCTACTGCTCCAACAACGGGACTATTGAAATTTGCATCAGAAATGGCTATAGAAAAAAACCCTTGCGGCTGGGGCAATAGGTCATAACGTATAGGTTCAGGCTTCTTTTTTTTCCAAAACTGCGCTGAGGCGGTTAAGGTTAAGGTGCAAAAAATAAAAAGTATCGCAAATCTCATCAAACTGATTCCTGATTTTATTTAAATTGTTGTATTACAATTACAAAGGTAGAGAATATTAATGAATATTGCTTGTGCAGCACAATG